>JAZFTZ010000063.1:0-2765 GCA_036446955.1 Thermodesulfobacteriota bacterium | reverse complement strand
CCCCCAGCGCATAAGTGAGCGGACATTAAGCTGACAAATAATCCGCTGCCTGTCAAGAAGTTTTCCCCACAAATAGCACCTGCCCTCCTCCTGGTAGTGTCACCCATATCTCATAACAACACACCCGGTCCTGAGAAAAGGGCTTGACCAAACCGAAGCGTACCATTAGATTGAAAATTGTCTTTAGCTAGGTTGAATCAGCTAGCGCTGAAATTTGATATGAGAACTTGGCATTAGAGGCCAAATAGATAAGACAAAGGGAAAGATATGGCTATTCTAAGCTTGGGAGGGTGGCGATGAGGCAGTTTTCCGTAGTGGGTAAAAGCTTGCCCAGGCCCGATGCCCGGGAGAAGGTCACCGGCAAGGCAGAATATTCCGTGGATGTCGCGTTACCCAGGATGCTGGCGGGAAAGGTACTGAGGAGTATTCACCCTCACGCTCGAATAGTACAGGTGGACACTTCCAAGGCGGAGAGGCTTTCCGGGGTCAAGGCAGTGATAACGGGCACGGCCGCGCCCAGGATAAAGAAGGAGCTTCTGGATGAAAGGCCAGAGCACTTGCGGGTGCTCACCTCGGACAAAGCGCGCTACGTTGGGGATGAGGTGGCCGCGGTAGCTGCCGTCGATGAGGAAACGGCCCTGGAAGCCCTGGAACTGATAAAAGTGGAGTATGAGGAACTGGCTCCGGTTTTCAGCCCGGAAGAGGCGTTGAGCGATGATGCGCCCAAGATTCATGAAGAAGGTAATGTTGAAGGCAATTTCGACATCGTCAGAGGGGAACTGACGCCAGCCTTTCAACGGGCGGACCTGGTGTTGGAAGACGTGGTGACCACTCAGGTCCAGCATCAATGTTATCTGGAGCCGGTGGGCTGTGTGGCCGCCGTGGACACCTCGGGCAAGGTAACTTTGTGGCTTTCATCCATGTATCCCTCCGGTATAAGGCTGACGCTGGCTGAGGCGTTACGGCTTCCCGAGAGCAAAATAAGGGTGATACAGACCTTTATCGGGGGCGCCTTCGGCGGCAAGATTAGTCTTCACCCAGTCTATCCCATCTGTGCTTTGCTCTCGCTTAGGACCGGCAAACCGGTAAAGCTGGTCAACACCAGGGAAGAGGAATTCATTGCCGCGTTACCTCGATTGCCCACCCGGATCAAGATAAGAACCGCGTTCAAGAGTGATGGCTCGATGCTGGCCCGAGAGGCTGAGATCTTAGCTGACATAGGTGCCTACCGGGACCGCTCGCCCCGGATAGTCATGAAGATGATCGTGTCAGCCGATTCCTTGTACCGGGTACCCAATGTGAGGACGCGGGCCAGACTGGTCTACACCAATAAAACCCCTGCCGGGGCATTCCGGGGGTTTGGCTCTACCCAAATGTTCTTTGCTCTGGAGACCCATCTAGATAGGGCGGCCAAGGAACTTGGAATGGATGCGGATGAGCTGCGGGTTAAGAACGCGACGCAGTCCGGGGATGTGACCGCCAGTGGCTGGCGGGTGGCCAGCTGTGGATTGAGCGAGAGCATTACCGAAACAGTCCGTCTCTCCGGCTGGAAGGGGAGGAAAGGAAAGAAAAGGCCTGGCTGGGGCATGGGCCTGGCCTCTTCCCTTTATGAATGTGATTCCCGTCAGACCACGGATGGGTTCAGTGGCTCGGTGGCCTATGTCCAGATTCTTGAAGATGGCCGGGCGCGGGTCATTTCCGGGGAATCGGACTACGGCCAGGGCTGGACTACAGTGGCTGCCCAGGTCGCGGCCGAGGAGCTGGGCCTGCCCTATGAGGATATCGAGGTTACCAGCCCGGATACCGACCTGACTCCCTATTCGCTGGGCCCCTGGGCCTTGCGGGTCACGGTCAGCGGCGCTAGCGCGGTCATGCTGGCCGCCCAGGATGCCAAAAGAATATTGTTGGAAGTGGCCGGCACCATGTTGGAAGCCAACCCTGCCGACCTGGAGGTTAAAGATAAAAAGGTCTCGGTGAAAGGGTCGCCCCAAAGAGCTGTACCAGTGGCTGAGGTGGCCAAAACCGCCATCTTCCGCCGAGGCGGCTCTATAATCACCGGAAAAGGTCTAGACGAGCCAGACACGGTTGGCCGTTACGTGGAGACGGCCTTTTACGGCCATGCCTCCCGGGCCTGTGTCTTTGCCTCCCAGGTAGCCCAGGTTAAGGTGGATGAAGAGACCGGCAAGGTAAATGTATTGAGCGTAACCTCGGCCCACGACCTGGGAAGGGCCATCAACCCGATGGCCGCGGCCGGCCAGGTGGAAGGAGGCATAATGCAAGGCATCGGTTACGGCCTGCTAGAGGAGATACTAAGGGATAAAGATAAGCTGATAATGAACCCTAACTTCGTGGATTACAAGGTCCCTACGGCCAGCGATATGCCGCCTATCGAGGTAATCTGGGTGGAGACCAATGAACCTAATACCGTTTATGGAGCCAAAGCCGTGGGGATGCCGCCGATAATCTTGCCTGCTCCAGCACTGGCCAATGCTATTTGCGATGCCACTGGGGTCAGGCTGACCAGCCTGCCGCTTACACCCGATAAAGTATTGGCCGCCATAGAAAAGCAAGACAACTAAAGCTTCTCTGGGGAAAACCCTTTAAAAAGGGTTCTTCCCCACAAATAGCACTTTCGGTCCCGTCCCCCTATATCTTGCGTTTAGCCGTCATTTCCGGGTTCGATTCCCTTGCCCCCTACTTAGGGCATGGCCTTTTTGCTTGACAGATTTATGCCTCCCTGGTAAATTTGCATTGTTACACCAAAA
>JAZFTZ010000062.1:0-5484 GCA_036446955.1 Thermodesulfobacteriota bacterium | reverse complement strand
CGAATTTGATCATCAATTTGATTACCCCGATAGCCATGGAGAAGGAGCTTCGCTTTGCCATCCGCGAGGGCGGGAACACGGTGGGCGCGGGCATCATAACCGAAATAATAGAGTAAAGATAAGGTTGCAATGTCCCTATCCAGGTTAAAGCCATGAGAGAGCATATTACGTTAAGCTGTGCTGAGTGCAAAAGGCGCAATTATGTCAGCAAGAAGAATAAGCAGAACACCCCGGAGAAACTGGGACTCAGAAAGTATTGCCCTTTTTGTCGGATTCATACCTTACATAAGGAAGTAAGATGAAAAGTAGGCCAGTAGCTCTAACGGCTAGAGCACCGGACTCCAAATCCGGGGGATGGGGGTTCGAATCCCTCCTGGCCTGCCAAAGATCACCTTCTTTTTGCCGAGGCGGGCGATGAAGCGGTTGAAGGGAAAGATATCGATTTTTATTCAGTTTCTTAAAGAGGCCAAGATGGAGTTGAAGAAGGTCAGCTGGCCCACTCGGAAGGAAACCGTGGCCTCTACCGTGGTGGTGCTGGCGCTCATAATGATGGCCGCCATTTACCTAGGTATGATTGACTTGGGCCTGTCCAAGGCGATCAAAGCATTATTTCGTTGAGGGAAGGAAAGGCCGTTGGCGAAACAGTGGTATGTAGTACACACTTATTCCGGTTATGAAAACAAGGTCAAGGACTCCTTGGAGGAGATGATAAAGTCCCTTGCTAAGGAGGAGTTCTTCGGCGAGATAATAGTGCCTATGGAAAAGGTAATGGAGCTGGTGCGGGGCGAAAAGCGGCTGACTTCCCGTAAGTTTTTCCCCGGCTATATATTGGTCAATATGGAGCTTAACGATGATACCTGGCACGTAGTCAAGGGCGTGCCCAAGGTCACCGGTTTCGTGGGAGGAGTCAGGCCTCCCTCGTTGCCTGAGGAGGAAGTTAGACAGATTACCCGACAGATTGAGGAGGGTAAGCTTAAGCCGAAGCCCAAGGTTCATCTTGAGGTGGGCGAAAGTGTAAGAGTTGTCGATGGCCCGTTCACCAATTTCAATGGAGTGGTGGAGGAAGTAAAGCCTGACAAGGGAAAGGTCAAGGTGTTGGTGAGTATTTTTGGTCGTTCTACTCCGGTGGAGCTGGATTTTCTCCAGGTGGAGAAGGCTTGAGGAGGCGGTGATGGCTAAGAAGGTTCTGGCGGTGGTAAAACTTCAAGTCCCGGCCGGGCAGGCCACCCCCTCACCTCCGGTGGGGCCGGCCCTGGGCCAGCATGGGGCAAACATCATGGAGTTTTGCAAGGTCTTTAACGAGAGGACCAAATCTCAAGAGGGAACTATCACACCGGTGGTAATAACTATATACGCCGACCGGACCCTTAGTTTCATAACCAAGACGCCCCCGGCAGCGGTGTTGCTTAAGAAGGCCGCCGGTATCATCAAAGGTTCTAAGGATCCGATGCGCGAGAAGGTGGGACAGGTGAGCCGGGCCCAACTGGAGGAGATCGCCAGGACCAAGTTCGAGGATCTCAACGCTGTGGATATAGACGGCGCGATCAAGGTGATAGAGGGGACGGCCAGGAGCATGGGGCTGGAGGTGGCGGATTAATGGGCAAGAAATACGTTCAGGCCCGGGCCAGGATTGACTGCCAGAGGAGGTATTCCTTGGAAGAGGCGATAGCTTTGAGCAAGGAGGTGAGCTTCGCTAAATTCGATGAAACCATAGAGTTGGCTGTGCGCCTGGGCGTGGACCCGAAGCATGCCGACCAGATGATTCGGGGCGCGGTCGTTCTCCCTCATGGCACTGGTCAAAAGGTTAAAGTGCTCGTTTTCGCCAAAGGCGAGAAGGAGCGGGAGGCGAGAGAGGCAGGCGCGGATTACGTGGGCTCGGACGATCTGATTAAGAAGATAACCGAGGGCTGGGTGGAATTCGATAAGGCTATAGCTACCCCGGACATGATGGGGGCGGTTGGTCGTATCGGGAAGATCCTGGGCCCGCGCGGGCTGATGCCCAGTCCCAAGGTGGGAACGGTGACCTTCGAGGTTGAGAGGGCGGTTAAAGAGCTCAAGGCAGGAAAGGTGCAGTACCGGGTGGACAAGGTCGGCAATATCCACGTGGTGGTGGGCAAAAAATCTTTCGATTCAAAGAAGTTGGCGGAGAATATCCTGGCCTTGCTGGATAGCGTTGTCAAAGCCAAGCCGGCGGCCAGCAAAGGAACTTATCTTAGAGGCATTGCCCTGGCTACCTCGATGGGTCCGGGGATTAGGATCGATCCGGTGTCAGCGCTGGCGGTATTGAAGGGTTAGAATATTAGAGATGAAAGAGGGCAAGTCTAGAGCACGGCTGGTTAAGGAAGAGGCGGTGGCCCGACTGCGGGATAGGTTTGCCGCGGTCCAGGGCATGATCCTGGCTGATTTCTCTGGCCTGGCGGTCCAGGAAATGGAAGAACTTCGCCAAGGTTTAAGGAAAGAGGGGATTAAGCTGTCGGTGGTCAAGAACCGCTTGGCCAAACGGGCGGCGGAGGGAACCGATGTAGCCCAAGTGGAGAGGTTTTTCTCTGGGCCTACCGCGGTGGCCTTCACCCCTTCGGATTCAGCCGCGGCAGCTAAAGTTCTGGTTGATTTTGCCAAAAGTTCGGCCAAGCTGGAGATAAAAGGGGGGCTCATAGAGGGTCAGCTGTTAACCCCTGACCAGGTGAAGCTTTTGGCTAGTTTGCCCAGCCGAGAAGTTATCTTGGCTCAGTTGCTGGCCGGGTTCAATGCGCCGCTGGTAGGCCTGGTCAACGTTTTGGCTGGAAATCTAAGAAGCCTGGTCATAGTCTTAAAAGCGATTCAGGCGAAAAAGGAGGCTTAGGGGATGGCCGAGGTTACCAAAGAGGATGTAATAAAGTATCTGGGGAACATAACTGTCTTGGAGCTCTCTCAACTGGTCAAGGATCTTGAGGAGAAGTTCGGCGTCAGCGCGGCCGCGCCGGTAGCGATGGCTGCCCCAGCCGGGGCTCAAGCCGCTCCGGCGGAGGAAGAAAAGACCGAATTCGAGGTGGTGCTTAAGTCCTTTGGGGAGAAAAAGATCCAGGTTATCAAGGTGGTAAGGGCATTAACCAGCCTCGGCCTTAAGGAAGCCAAGGAGTTGGTTGACAGTGCCCCGAAGACAGTGAAAGCAGGGGTGTCGAAGGACGAGGCGGCTGACATCCAGCGGCAGCTGGAAGAGGTTGGCGCGGGGGTAGAGGTCAAGTAGCCTTTACAAAGGAGACGACATGATTAACGGGTCCCGAGGGACGACAAGACTGAGAAAGAGCTTTGGTAAGATTCCCGAGATCATTGATATCCCCAACTTGATCGAGGTTCAGAAAAAATCTTACCAGCTTTTCCTTCAGTTAGATGTTCCTCCTGAGTCCCGCAAGAACATGGGACTGCAAGGGGTTCTTAATAGCGTTTTCCCCATTTGGGACTTCAATCGGACTGCCTCGCTGGAATTCAAGAGCTATTCGCTGGGAGAGCCGAAGTATTCAGTGGTGGCCTGTCGCCAGCGGGGGATGACCTATTCTGCTCCATTGAAGGTGGTGGTCCAGCTGGTCGTCTGGGATGTAGACGAACTGGGAGAAAGCCGGGCGGTGCGAGATGTAAAGGAGCAGGAGGTTTACTTTGGCGAGCTCCCGCTGATGACTGAGAACGGCACCTTTGTCGTCAACGGGACAGAGAGGGTTATTGTAAGTCAGCTCCACCGGTCGCCGGGAGTATTCTTCGACCACGACAAGAGCCGGTCCCAGGCCAGTGGAAAGCTTCTCTATTCGGCTCGCATCATCCCCTACCGCGGCTCTTGGCTGGATTTCGAGTTCGACCACAAGGATTTGGTCTATGTGCGCATTGACCGGCGCAGATCTCTTTTGGTTACCACGCTGTTCCGGGCAATGGGCTGCACTGACCAGGAGATGTTGGACTACTTTTTCCGAACTGAGTCGATCCTGGTCAAGGAGGGAAAGTTTTTCAAGTCCTCAGCCGGTGCGCAGTTGGTGGGACAACGGTTCTCCATGGACTTTGTTGACCCCAAAAACAAAGAGGTCATTCTCCGGGCTGGCCGACGAGTCACCAAACTGGTTGTGAAACGGATGCAGGAGGCCGGACTGGATAAGGTCCCGGTCTCTCTGGGCGAGCTGGTGGGGGAGATAGTCGCCCGGCCCGAGCTCAGTCGCCAAACCGGTGAGGTCATACTGGAATGCAATGAAGAACTGACTCTGGAAAAGCTCAAGGAGATCGCCCAGGATAAGCTGGATAAGTTTGAGATCATATTCATTAACCAGATAACCGCCGGCTCCTATATCAGGGATACTCTGGCGGCGGATAAGACTAAGACCAGGGAAGAAGCCCTTATCGAGATTTACCGACGCCTGCGGCCCGGGGATCCGTCTACTCCAGAGATGGCCGTCATGATCTTCGAGGGGCTTTTTTCTCGGCCGGAAAGATATGACCTTTCGCCTGTGGGCCGATTGAAGTTGAACTACAAGCTGAAATTGCAATTTCCTTTGTCGGTAACCACTTTGCAGAAGGAGGATATCCTGGCCACGGTGAGGTACCTGGTGGGGCTGAAAAATGGTCAGGGGGAGGTCGACGATATCGACCATCTGGGTAACCGCCGAGTCCGCACCGTGGGCGAGCTGTTGGAAAACCAGTACCGGGTAGGACTGGCTCGAATGGAACGAGCCATTAAAGAACGCTTAAGTTTGCAAGACGTTGAGACGATGATGCCTTATGATTTGGTCAACCCAAAACCGGTGACCGCGGTGGTGAAGGAGTTTTTCGGCTCTAGCCAGCTTTCCCAGTTCATGGATCAGACCAATCCCCTTTCCGAAATAACTCACAAGCGCCGCTTAAGTGCATTGGGACCAGGGGGGTTAACCCGGGAACGGGCCGGTTTTGAGGTGCGGGATGTACACCCCACCCATTATGGTCGGATATGCCCCATTGAAACCCCGGAGGGGCCAAACATCGGCTTGATTGCCTCCCTGTCGACTTACGCTCGGATAAACGAGTTCGGCTTCATAGAGACGCCTTATCGGGAGGCGGCCGACGGTAAGGTCACCAATAAGATCCGATTTCTGACCGCGATGGAGGAACAGGATCGCGTCATCGCCCAGGCTAATGCACCGCTGGATAACCGCAACCGCTTTATCCATGAGTTGATCTCCTGCCGCCGGGGTGGGGAGTTCATCATGGCTCGCCGGGAGGATGTAAATTTTATGGACGTCTCTCCCAAGCAACTGGTGAGTGTAGCCGCCTCTCTGATACCCTTCCTGGAACATGATGACGCCAACCGGGCGCTGATGGGTGCTAATATGCAGCGGCAAGCTGTGCCTTTACTCAAGACCGAGGCACCGTTGATCGGGACCGGCATGGAGGGTGTGGCCGCCCGGGATTCGGGCGCGGTTATTCTGGCCAAGCATTCGGGGACGGTGGAAAGCATGGACGCTTCGCGAATAGTCATAAAGGCGGACGGCT
>JAZFTZ010000061.1:0-15481 GCA_036446955.1 Thermodesulfobacteriota bacterium | reverse complement strand
ATTTTCTTGCCCACGTTTCCCAGCGGGTTGATGATCCCTATCCTTTCGTTACTACCGGCCAAGGAGGTTATGCGGGAGAGCCATCCTTGCGTGACCACGGTATCATTATTCAGCAAACAGATGAATTCATGGCTGGAGGCTGCCAGTCCTTGGTTTACTGCTTTGACGTATCCTCGGTTGGTTTGGTTGGTAATCACCAGCAATTGGCTATCGTCCCTTTTTATCAAGTTGAGGTGATCCTTGGTCTCTTGGTCGCTTCCATTGTCTATTACGATAACCCGGTGGGGGAAGTCAGTATGGCGGCGAATGCTTTCCAGGCATCTTTTTGTATATTCTAGCTGATTCCAGACCGGTATGGTAATGTCACATTTCACTTTCAATCAGCCCTGCCGAATCTCACCATGGTCAGATTCAAAATAATGCAATAATGCTCTTTATTTCAATATCATCTTGTCGCTTTAGCAAACCTTTTCTCAGCAGGACAGGCTTGAAGGTCGTTTATCAGCCAGCGGTTTCCAGTATGAGCACTGCACCCTAGCCAGGCCTGGGAAGGGGATGTTGGCTGAGAAAGTTAAGTCAGCTCTCCTCTTTCAATATATAATTGAATTAGGTATATTCAGGATACTGGCGCGGAGGCTTAGATGAGGCCGGTTATAGGAATTACCGCGGATTGCAACTTGGGGCCACCGGCCGAGGATGGCGAAAAGGTGCCGGTTACCGGATACTGTCTGCGGCCCACCTATATTAACGCGGTAAGTCAGGTTGGCGGGCTGGCCCTGATACTTCCCATCAATCTGGAGAAGGACGTGCTTGAGCAAATGGGAGAGATGATCCAGGGGCTGTTAATCTCCGGAGGTGGCCACGACGTTGATCCCCGTTTGTATGGTGAATCGAAGATGGCCGAGTTGGGAAGGATAAACCAGGAGCGCACTGGTTTTGAATTGGCAATAGCTCGAATCGTGTTAGAAATGGGTAAACCTATCCTGGGAATTTGTAATGGCCTTCAGGTGATCAATGTGGCCGCCGGAGGCTCCCTGCACCAGGATATTGCCTCGCAGATAAAAGGGAGTTTGCCCCATCGCCAATCAAGCCCGCGTAATGAGATAGCCCATGACGTGTTCATCCTGCCTGGAAGCCGGCTGCGGGAGATCATTGGTGCGGAGAGGATTGAGGTAAACAGTCTGCACCATCAGGCGGTCAAGGGACTGGGTGAGGGCTTCCAGGTGAACGCAGTGGCCGCCGACGGCGTTATCGAGGGAATAGAGAAAACAGGGTCGCACTTCGTTATGGGTGTCCAATGGCATCCCGAGGATCTGTGTACCATCGACCCCAAGATGGAGTCCCTTTTTTCTTCCTTTATTGCCAGTACTTGTCAAGGCATTTAATAGATCAGTTTTAATCAGAGGGCGCGCGGAAGCCTGAGGCGTTTCTTTTCTATTTCCCTGGTCAGCTCGGCTACCAGCTGGGTCTGTTCAGCTCCGCCGATGGCGTTCAGGTCTAGCCGGGGCTTATCCTTCCCTTTCACTATCCGGCTCTTAAGTTTGAGTACTCTTCCCAGAGAGATGAACAGTCGCTCTGGGTCCAGCTCCCTTTTCTCGAACGCCTTTAAAAGGGTGTTGAACGCCCGTTCATAAGCCCATTTACCACTGCAGATGAGCAGGACATCCACGCCGGCCTCCACCGCGGCCAGGCTGGCCCGTTCGATAGAGTAGTTCTCCATGATGGCGCCCATGGTCAGGTCATCCGAGATTACTAGACCGGTGAAGCCCAACTTCTTTCTCAAAATTCGGCTGATTATGTAAGGCGAAAGCGTAGCCGGACTATCTTTATCCCAGGCGGTATAGACGACATGGCCGGTCATCAGCGCGCTGATCTTTTGCTCGATGACCGTGCGGAAGGGGCGAAGCTCCACCCGGTTCAACCGCCGGTTATTGGCCTCGACCTTGGGTAAGGTAATATGGGAATCGAGAGCGGTATCGCCGTGGCCGGGAAAGTGTTTTCCCACCGCCACCAGCCCGGCGGTGTCTAGCCCGTGCATGTAAGCCGCTCCCAGAGTGGCTACCAGCTTGGGGTTATTCCCAAAGGACCGGTCGCCAATGACGGGGTTGAGGGGGTTGGTATTGACGTCCAGGACCGGCGCCATATTCATATTAATACCTACCGCGGTCAGCTCTCTTCCCAGGGCCAGCCCCACCCGGAAGGCGTAGACGTCCGAGCCCAGCTTACCTAAATCTGCCGCCGCGGGAAATTGGGTAAAGGGCGTCTTCAGTCGGTTGACTCGCCCCCCTTCCTGATCGACGGTAATGAAAAGCGGTACTTCCTGGTCTGACGTCTGGATAAAGGAGATGAATTCGGCCAGCTGCCTTGGGCTCTCGTAGTTGATGTCTCTTAGGATGATGCCGCCTGGGCGAAAGTTGGCCAGCCACCGCCGTATATCGGAGGAGGGTGCTTTCCCATCCAAATCGACTATAAACAACTGGCCCACTTTTCTTCTCAACTCGTTTAGATGGTCTGATGCCATCAGTCGCGACCTCGGCTAGATGAGCTTCGCCTTTTTGGCGGGGTCCATAATATCTCGGAATCCATCGCCCAAGAAATTAAAGGATAGAACGGCTACCATTATGGCTAAACCGGGGAAAGTAGTCAAATTAGGTGCGGTCAACAGATAGGGCCGGCCTTCGTTGATCATACTTCCCCAACTAGGGGTAGGGGGCTGAGTGCCAAGTCCCAAGAAACTCAGGCTGGATTCGGCAATAATAGCACCCGCCATTTGGAAGCTAGCCTGGACAATAATCAGTGCCAGGATGTTGGGCAACATATGCTTGAACATCACCCGCCAGTGGCTGGCGCCACTGGCCTGGGCCGCCAGGATAAACTCCTCCTCCCTGAGAGAGAGGATCTGTCCACGGGTCAGCCGAGCATAGCCGACCCAACCTATTAGCGAAAGGGCCACCACCACATTGGTTAACGAAGGGCCCAACACAGCCGCGAAAGCTATGGCCAGCAGTATCCCGGGAAATGATTGCAGCACGTCTATCAGCCGCATTAGAAACATATCCACCAGACCGCCGAAGTATCCGGCTAAAAGACCCAGGAAGACCCCTACGGAAAGGGAAATGCTCACCGTCAGCACCGCCACCCATAAGGATATTCGAGCGCCGAAGAGCAGTCGGCTCAAGATATCCCGGCCCAACTTGTCCTGGCCCAAAAGGTGAGTCGGCGATGGGCCTTTCAAGCCGGCGGAAAGGTCTTGTCGCTCCGGGTCGTGGGGTGAGATCAAGGGAGCGCTGAGAGCCGCCAAGGCCAGCAGCAAGATTACCAAAGCCGAAGCAAGAAAAGGAAGACTCTTCATTCTCTTTAACTCAACCTGATCCGGGGGTCGATCGAACAGTAGGCCAGGTCAGTGAGAAAATTGACCAGCACATAACCCATGGCTATGGCCAACACACAACCCTGTACCAAAGGGAAGTCCCGGGCGTATATGGCCTCGACGGTTAATCTCCCCAATCCGGGCCAGGAAAAGATGGTCTCGGTTATCAACGATCCAGAAAGTAGAGTGCCGAATTGCAGACCCACCACGGTGATCACCGGGATAAGGGCATTGGCCAGCGCGTGCTTGGATATAACCTTAAACTCCCTTATACCTTTGGCCCGAGCGGTGCTCAAATATTCCTTCCTCAACGTCTCTAGTAATGATACCCGTAGCATTCTTACCAGGATGCTGGCCATGGCCGTCCCCAGGGTAAGGGAGGGGAGGATTAAGCTGGCTGGCCCGGCCATACCCGATACCGGTAGCAACTTCAGGTGGATGGCGAAGACAAGTATCAGCATGGGCCCCAGCCAGAAGTTGGGAATCGACACCCCCAGCGAGGCGAGAAAGACGGCAATCCGGTCTATGGCGGTATCCCTCTTATAGGCGGCCAGCAGTCCCAGGGGAAAAGATAACAGCAGGGCGACGGCTAATCCCCCCAAGGTGAGTTTCAGGGTGGCCGGCAGTCGGCGGGCCACTACCTTTACCACCGGCTCTTTGAAGTAGAACGATTGGCCCAGGTTGCCTTGCAGGATGTCAGCCAGAAAGAGGTAATATTGGCGGGATAAAGGCAGGTCCAGCCTGAGTTCCCTCCTGAGCCGCTCCTTGTCAGCAGAGAACGCGGTCTCGCCTAGCATCAGGTCCACCGGGTCACCGGGGGTAAGATGAATCAGGAAAAAGACCAGGGTAAGGATCCCAAAGATGGTGGGCACGAATAAGGCAATCCTTTTTAGGATATATGCCCTCACCCTTTGCCCTTTGGCCGGGAGAGCCAGACGCGCGAGAGCGGAGTGAAATCGCCGGCCGGAGTCAGTTTCAGCCCCTGGACCTCGTTTCGCATGGCAGCCACGTTATGGGTATACCACAGGCTAACGTAAGGCAGGTCTAGGGCCAGAATCTTTTGCACCCATTTGTATTTTGCTTTGCGCCTCCGGTCGCCTCTGGTTTGCCTGGCTTCAGTCAAAATCCGGTCAACCACCAGATTGGAGTACCTTCCCCGGTTGGCCCCTTTGGGGGGCACGCTTTGAGAATGGAAGATGTAATAGAGTACGTCGGGATCGGTGATTCCCACCCAGGTGAGGCTATAGAGCTGAAAATTTCCTGACTTTATATCATTAAAGAAGGTGCCCCATTCGTAACTTCGCATGGTGACTTTGATGCCAACCTCCTTCAACTGGGCCATCAGCGCCTCACCCACCAACCTCCGGAACGCGTTCTGACTGGTCTTGTACAGCAGCCGAAACCTGGGCTCGGGCCCGGGCGGGTCCGGGTAACCGGCTTGGTCCAACAACTTGCGGGCCTTTTCCGGTTTATACTCGTAGGTCCTAACTATGCCCTCGTAAGCCCAATGGTCCGGCGGCAATATGCCGCTGGCCGGGATAGCGGCTCCTTTTAGCAGATGTTTTATGATCCCCTCTCTATCCAAGGCATGAGCGATAGCTTGCCTTACCTTAGGCTTGGCCAGAATGGGGTCCTTCAGGTTAAAACCGATATAGGAGTAGCTGGTGCCGCGGCGGGTTTCCACCCTTATGTTGGGGTCTTTTTCCAGCACTGGTATCATGTCTGGAGGTATAGCGTTGATGATTAGGTCGACGGCTCCACTCATCAGTTCCATGACCCGGACCGTGTCATCCGGCACCACCTTTATGATTAACTTGCTCAGTTTAGGCTGTTGACCAAAGTAGTCCGGGTTAGCCTCAAGGGCTATCATATCGGGGTTCGGGCGAGCCGAGAACTTAAATGGCCCGGTTCCCACCGGCCGACGGCTCAAGTCGGAATCGGGGTTGCCAGCCAAATCCTCCGGGACAATACCGATGGTCAAGGCAGATAAGAAAGGAGAAAAGGGCTCCTTCAAAGACAACTTCAGCCGATATTTATCTAACACCTCTATCTTGGCCAGCCGCTCAAAAGAACTGTAATTAGGGGAGTTGAGTTTAGGGTCAAGGATGCTTTCGATGGTGAATTTAACATCCTGGGAGGTCAATTCCCTGCCGTGATGGAACTTGATCCCGGGTTTGAGGGTGATCAGATAGCTGGTGCGGTCAAGGCTTTTCACCGATTCGGCCAGATCCTTCTCCAGCTTATAGTCTTCATTCCATTTCATGATGCCGTTGTAAACCAGTTGAATAATTCGCATTGAAGCGGCATCGGTCGCCAGCCTGGGATCGAGGTTGGTGGGGACACTCTCTATAGCTACCGTCAATGAGCTGCTCGGCTGGTATTCGGGCCCGCCACAAGAAGTCAAGGCCACTAATGATAATACCAGGATGATTCTAATTGTGCTTTTCATCATCTCCACCATATTTATTATCTAGATTGCCCATGCCTGTCAAAGGAAAAGGACAGCCACCCTGTTGTGGGGGTAACCCTTTGTAAAGAGTTACCCCTCACACCCCCCTCCCAAACTTGGGGCTAGTTTTGATTGGCGCCACTGCGCCGATCAAAGCATAACTCAAAATTTAGGAAAAGGGTCTGGGGAATAACCCTTTTTTAAAGGGTTTTCCCCAGAGAGATTTTCCCCGTCAACGGGCCCACGGCCCCGTCCCCCTGGAGAAATCAGCTTGCTTGACGTTGGCCGAGCATCTAACTTATGATGCCGCTATGGAGATATACCTGGGTGTTATCTTAGGCCTGGGAGCCGCTTCCTTCTGGGGCGGGGCTGATTTCCTGGCCAAGGTGGTGGTGGATAGGCTGGGGCCCAAGACCTCGCTGGTGTACATTCAAGGGGCAGGTTTAACCTTAGCCTTGGCGGGTCTTCTCTTGTTCAAGCCTGCCATGCATATAACCCCGGGCGGCCTATTGCTGGCTTTGGTGCCGGGGACGTTGAGCGGCGCGGCCATAATCTGCCTCTATCGGGCGCTGGCCGCGGGACCTGCTTCCGTGGCCACGCCGATTGTGGCCAGCTTCTCTCTGGTTACCGTTTTGTTGTCGGTCTTATTTTTGAAGGAGAGGCTGACTGGGCTCATTGCCCCGGGTATTCTTCTTAGTGTAGCCGGGGTAGCTTGTGTTTCTTTCAGGGCATCCAACCTTAACGTCCTCAGGAAAGGCATCATACTGCCCGGGGTGGCACCGGCCTTATTGGGTGCGTTTTTTTTTGGCACCAGCTCCTTTACCATGAAGCTGGTGGTGACTGAGCTGGGTGTCTACCTGCCCCTGCTAACCTCTAAGATATGCGCGGTGATTATGGTATTGTTTCTCCGTACCCCCTATTGCCCGACGCCCTGGCGCAAGACCCGGTTTATACCTTTGCTGGTAATAGTGGGTTTTCTGGATACCGCCGGACTTCTCTTCTTCAATCATGGGATAGCCCGGGAGTTAGTCTCAGTAGTTACGCCGCTGGCTGGTGTTCACTCCGCGCTCACAGTGGTATTGGCGATGATTTTTTTAGGGGAGAGATTGGAAATGAACCAAAAGCTGGGCTTGCTCTCCTTACTGGCCGGGGTTTTCCTCCTTTCCTGGAAGTAAGGGAGAACCGGTTTGGCCATATCCTGGGAAGGTTATATCATAAGAAAGGCGCTCCACCTGGCGGGCGCGGCCGTGCCCCTGGTTTACCTGCTCCGGCCTGAAATTCAAGAGAATCTATTGCTCCTCACCCTGGCTGGTGCCACGTTGTTACTGGCGTTAGATATCTGCCGGCTCCTGCTGGCCGGGGTGAATCAATGGTTCATTGATTGTTTCGGCCGTTGCCTTAAGGAGGAGGAGCACTGGAGGGTGACCGGCTCGAGCCTGTTCCTGTTCTCTTGCGCCATGGCCATCATTTTTTTCTCTCGGCCGGTGGCGGTAGCCAGCCTGCTGTTTTTGAGCCTGGGGGATTTGGCCGCGGCAGTGGTCGGGCAAAAATGGCGGCTGGCCAAAAGCAGAGCCAAGAGCTTGCAAGGGGCGGCTGCTTGTTTCCTGGTAGCTTACTTGCTGGGAGGAATGCTGGTGCCCGGCCCGGCTGCTTTTGCCGGCGCCCTGGGTGCCGGCCTGGCGGAGTTGGTAAGCGGACCGCTGGGGCTTGACGATAACCTCTCCATCCCGATGCTGGCCGGGTTGGCCATGACGCTTATGGGTGCCTAAGGACGATGGAAGGGTGTATCTAACATGAATCTTGTGCTGGGGGGCCCTTTATGGAATACATTTGGGAGAGTTTGACCACTGCCTTAAGCCTTATCTGGTCGTTGGATAGCCAGGTGTTAGAGGCGGTCTCGGTTTCCCTGGAGGTTTCCATCCTGGCGGTGCTGCTGGCCTCGCTGGTGGGGATACCGCTGGGTACGCTGCTGGTCAGCAGGAGATTCTTCGGCCGGCGATTGGTGATGACCGTCATCAACACCCTTATGGGGTTGCCCACTGTGGCCGTGGGTCTGGGCGTATATGGATTGATCTCCCGCCAGGGGCCGTTGGGAGGGTTGGAGCTGCTCTTTTCCCTTCCGGCGATAGTCATAGGCCAGTTTATATTGGTGACCCCGATAGTAATTGGCCTGACCGTGTCCGCGGTGGCCAGCGCGGATGCCAGAGTGGTTCCCACTGCCCGGGCATTGGGGGCCAGTGATTTTCAGGCTTCGCTGGTCCTTTTGCGGGAGTCCCGTTTTGGCCTGATGGCCGCGGTCAGCGCCAGCTTTGGCCGGGCCATCTCCGAGGTGGGGGTGGCGATGATACTGGGGGGAAATATTAAGGGCTTCACCCGCACCCTAACCACCGCCATCGCGCTGGAGACGGGCAAAGGGGGGTTCAGCCTGGCTCTCGCGCTGGGGCTGGTGCTGTTGACGCTCTCCTTTGGGGTTAATATAATATTTAATATCTTACAAAAGAAATGAATCCAATGATCTATCTGTACGAGCTTCGGGGAATAAAAAAATATTATCAGCACAAGCTGGCGCTATCAGTGCCTTTCATGAGCCTGGAGCAGGGGAGGATCTATGCCCTGGCCGGGGCCAACGGTTCGGGTAAGACCACCTTGTTGCACATCCTGAATTTGCTGGAGCAGCCTTCGGCCGGCGAGGTGGAATTCTTGGGTCAGCGAATCGATAATTGGGGGGATTTACTGCCTTTGCGCGGCCAGATTGCCGGGGTATTGCAAGAGCCGTATCTGTGGAACAGCTCGGTACTGGGTAATGTGACCCTGGGTCTTTCCTGGCGGGGCTGCAGGAAGAGAGAGAGGCAAAAGCTGGGATTGCAGGCCCTGGCCTCGGTGGGGCTGGCCGGGTTTGAGAGGAGGAGGGCGGTTCAGCTCTCCGGCGGAGAGGCCAAGCGGGTGGCCTTGGCCCGAGCGCTGGCGATAAATCCCCGGGTGCTGCTATTGGACGAGCCGGCTGCCAACGTGGATGCAGAGAGCACCGGGCTTATTGAGCGGGTGATTCTTAAGCTTAACCGGGAGCAGGGGACCAGCGTGATCTTCTCCACCCATGATTTCTCTCAGGCCTATCGCCTGGCTGACCAGGTGATCGTTTTGGCCGGAGGCCAGCCAGTCAAGGAGCCCCGTACCAATATCCTGCGGGGGCGGGCAGATGGCCGTGGCTGGCTGGATACCGGCCGGGTTGCCGTCCGCGTAGTCACTGATAAGCAGGGGGTGATTACGGCTCAGATAGACCCTCAGGAGATAGTAATATCCTTGCAGCCAATACAGTCCAGCGCGCAGAACTGCCTCAAAGGCCGACTTCTGGCTAGCGAGGACCAGGGGCGGCAAGTGCGTTTGACAGTGGATGTGGGCCAGAGGCTTTGGGCCCTAATAACCCAGGAGTCTTTTGCCAGCTTAGGAGTCAAGCCAGGGGATGAGGTGTATGTTACCTTCAAAAGCTCAGCAGTTAAAATCCTTTAACAAGCTGCCTCTCCCCATAAGGCCGATGCCAGATGAAGGAGAGAATAAGGGTTGAACAGGGAAATCCTTGACCTTGAACACCGGCCCGGTTGGAGAAAACGACGTTCGCCACCCTTTAGCTATCACCGAGGTATCGGTATTTGACCCCGATTCAAACTGAGCGGGGAATGTCATCTTTGAATTCGCCTTCTTCTGACAGATAACCATCAGCTTGGGCCTGACGGATGATTTTAAGCGCCTTTCTGATATAATGGTCATCCACCGCTATACGAATCTCGCTGAATTTGCCCACGGTTAAGGGGTAGGGGGACATCCGCATGTCTCTTAACATACAGGGAATTTCGTTATCTTTAAGCATGTTCTTCACCACGTCTGCTTCTATCTGATTGAAGCAGATATAGATCTCTCTGTAGTTAATCGGTTGACGCATTGGAGATGGGTACTCCTGTTTAGCTCAAGGTCGGCGTATGAACGAAAACCTCTTTAATAAGCCCCGGTTAATCTAACAGTATGCCCAACTTTTGTAAAGTTGTCTTCTGAGCGGAAGGCAAGACCAAAATCTTTCCCGGCAGACAGGGCCGCGGGCCTCTGAAAAGACAAGAGCTTGGGGGGAACCCTTTGTAAAGGGTTCTTCCCAAGAGAAGGTTTTCCCACAGAGGGGCCCACGGCCTCGTCCCCCGGAAAGGTCTGATAACAACATAATTTGTTCTGAAATGTTCTTGACACTCCCAAGTTGAGGGATTATCTTCTTGTCATAGTTTTGCTCTGGAGGTCAGTGAAATGGCAGAGAAAGACGAGACCTACAAATGCGAGGGCTGCGGTCTTACAGTCAGTGTTAGCCAACGGGGTGGTATGCCGCACTGATGAGGCAAGCCAATGCAGAAAACCGGCTAGGTTGGCCGGGAGGCTAAGTTAGGTTGTTGTATAGGGTGGAGATCGGTAACCGCCAAGGGGAGATTTGTGATTTGCCTTGACAACAGTTCAATCCCTATGATAAATAATTGTAAAACAGATATGGCTGAAAATGAAACAGGCTGCCCAGGTATGGGTTGGTTAGCAAGGAAGACTTTGTGGAAAACGGCCTAATACAGGCGGTTACCCGGCTGATTTTCCAGTTGTTTGCTATCCTGGTTATCGCCAGGATATTTTCTGAGATTACTGAACGCTGGTTTAAGCAGCCGGGAGTATTGGGTGAGCTGATTGGCGGAATCATTATTGGGCCTTATGCCTTAGGCAGCCTCATAATAATCCCTCACCTGGGTCCGTTATTTGCCCTTCCTGCTGCAGGGGGAAGCCTGATACCTCTCAGCACTGAGCTTTATGCTATAGCTCAGATAGCGGTTGTTATCTTGCTTTTTTATGTAGGTTTAGAGACAGACCTGGATACCTTTATGCACTATGCCGGACCCAGTTTAGTAGTAGCTCTGGGGGGAGTGATTTTCCCTTTTATTTTGGGGGACTTGGCCACCGTAATCTTTGGCTATGCTGATAGTGTTTTTCATCCCACCGCCCTGTTTATGGGCGCGATTTTAACCGCTACGTCGGTGGGAATAACCGCTCGGATCCTTTCCGAGCGGGGAAAACTGGGAAGCCCTGAGGGCGTAACTATCCTGGCCGCCGCGGTAGTGGATGACGTGCTGAGTATAATCATATTGGCCATCGTGGTAAGCATGGCTAAGGGGGGCGACTTCTCACTGGCTAAGTTGGGGATTATCAGCCTGAAGGCGGTCGGCTTTTGGGTAGCCCTGATGGTGGTGGGTATAGCTAGTTCTAAGAGATTATCTCGATTTCTGCTCTCATTCAAGACTCCGGGCGCGAGCACCACCCTGGCTCTGGCCCTCTGTTTTCTGGCTGCCGGGGTGGCCGAGCTTTTCGGGCTGGCCATGATTATCGGTGCCTATGCCATGGGTCTGTCGCTTTCTCGGACCGGAGTGGCTCGGGATATTTTGGATGGGTTAAGCGGGATTTATCGTGTCTTTGTTCCGATTTTTTTCGTCGTTATGGGAATGCTGCTCGACGTACGGGCCTTGGGAGACGCGCTGGTCTTTGGTCTGATTATCACTTTCTTAGCTATAGTGAGTAAAGTAGGGGGCTGCTTTGTCAGCGCGCTGACGGTCGGTTTTAACCGGCTAGGCGGAACCAGGATAGGGATTGGCATGCTGCCCCGGGGAGAGGTGGCTTTAATCATAGCCGGGGCGGGTCTGGCCGCGGGGGCGATAAAGTCTTTTGAATTCAGCACCGCGTTGATAATGACCTTCATAACCACATTGCTGGCCCCGATTTTACTGGTACCTGCCTTTGCCCGGGGGGGCGACGGCAGGAAGAAGCGGGCTGCCCCGGGCAAAAAGAAGGGATAGCAGGGATGGAAGTCTTACTAGGTTACTTCAACTTGACGCTGATATTTCAGTTGGTTATATTTTTAATCCTGATGTTTCTTCTCACCCGCCTTCTGTTTAGGCCGATATTGAGGGTGATTCAGAGGCGGGAAGAGCTGATTTCGGGTGGTAAGGGACAGGCGGAGAGCTTTTCCGCCCAGGCCAAGGAGTTGATGGAACGTTATCAAGCAGGTCTGGCTGAAGCCAAGAAGCGAGCCCTGGAGGAGTGGGAGCGGCTGCGGGCAGAGGGTCTGGCCACTGAAGCGCAGACTATCAAAGGGGCGAACGAAGAGGGACAGAGGATGCTGGCCGAAGTTAAGCAGGCACTTCAAGTGGAGTCTGGTAAAGCCAGGGAGTATTTGCGTCAACAAACCGAACTGATTTCCTCAGAGATCGCGGTAAAGTTACTGGGCAGGCAAGTGCACTGATGAAGAACTATAGAGCGCTGATTTTTACTATCGTGCTTGGATTGATGATGCTAGCTTCGGTGTCCTTGGGCGCGGAGGCCGGAGAAGGGGAAGGGCTTAAGGAGGCTATCTGGCAGGCGGTGAATCTGCTCATCTTGATAGCCATTTTTTACAAGTTCGGCAAACGGCCTATTAAGGAGTTTTTGGAAAATCGGCGCCGGTCCATTCGGAACTCTATCGAAGATGCCCAAAAAGCCAAACAGGAGGCAGAGGCCTTATTCAAGGAGTATCAGGGCAAGCTGGAGAGATTAGGCCAGCAGGCCGAGGAAATCTATGAAAAGATCAGCAGCGAAGGTCAAGCCGAGAAAGAGAGGATAGTGAGCCAGGCTACCAAGAGCGCGGCGAAGCTTATGGTCGAAGCCAGGAAAATTGGCGATCAGGAGCTAGCCAAGGCCAAGACCCTTTTACGTCGGGAAGCGGCCGAGCTAGCGGTGAAACTGGCTCAAGCTAAAATAGAGAAGAATTTGCAGGAGACGGATCAGCGCCGGCTGGTGGAAGAGTTCCTGGAGAAAGTGAGGGAGATCAGGTGATAAGGGCGTCTCGGAAGGTAGCCAAGCGCTATGCCCGGGCGTTAATGGCGGTGGCTAGGGATGAAGACCGGGTTATTCCCTTGAGGGAGGAGCTTGATCGTCTGGGCAAATTGCTCCAGGAGCAGAGAGAATTCAGGGAGTTTCTGATCAATCCGACCTTCGAGCTGGAAGAGCGGGAGAGGGTTTTAATAGAGGTTCTGGCCCCGCTGGAGCTTTCCTCCAGCAGCTTCAATTTCTTGCGGTTGCTGTTGGACAAGAACCGGTTCGCCTCCATCCTGGACATCATTTCCAGCTATGGGCAGCTGGCTGACGAGTTTGAAGGCAGGGTGCGGGTGCAGATCATCTCCGCCCGGCCTTTGACACCCTCGGAGGAACAGGCGGTCTCTGCCAGGATAGCCGTGATTACCGGGAAGGAGGTTAGCACTGAGATTTCCCTGGACCCCTCCCTGGTGGGAGGTCTGGTGGTTAAGATCGGTGGCCTGATCATAGACGGTAGCATTAAAGCCCAGCTGGCTGCTGTCAGGGAAACCTTAGAGAGAGGGGCGTAGAATAATGGAGATCCGGGCTGAGGAGATCAGCGAGATAATTAAGAAGCAGATCAAGGACTACGAGACCAAGGTCCAGGTGAGCGAGACGGGAACCGTGCTCTCAGTGGGTGACGGCATAGCTCGCATTTATGGCCTGGATAATGCTATGGCCGGGGAACTAGTGGAATTTCCCCATGGCATCATGGGCATGATCCTGAATCTGGAGGAGGACAACGTTGGTATCGCCATCCTGGGAGAGGATTTTCTCATCAAGGAGGGTGACCAGGTAAAACGGACCGGCCGTATCACCGAGGTACCGGTGGGAGATGAACTGTTGGGTCGGGTGGTCAATGGAATAGGTGTGCCTGTAGATGGCCGGGGACCGATCGAAGCGAAGAATTTTCGAGCGGTAGAGTTGAAAGCGCCGGGGGTGGTACGGCGCCAGCCGGTTAAGGAGCCGTTACAGACTGGGCTTAAGGCCATAGATTCGATGATCCCCATCGGCCGGGGCCAGCGGGAGTTAATCATTGGGGACCGGCAGACCGGCAAGACCGCGTTGGCCCTTGATACGATAATAAATCAGCGGGATACCGAAGTTATCTGTTTCTATGTAGCCATTGGCCAGAAGCGCTCTACCGTTGCTCAGGTGGTGGACCTGCTCCGCCGGGAGGGCGCCCTGGAGTACACTGTGATTATCAGTGCTACCGCTTCTGAGCCGGCGCCGCTACAATTTTTGGCCCCTTATACCGGTTGCAGCATGGCCGAGTTCTTGCGGGACAATGGCCGACACGCGCTAGTGGTTTATGACGACCTCTCCAAACACGCTCAGGCCTACCGGCAGATGTCCCTTTTGTTAAGACGACCTCCTGGCCGGGAGGCGTTCCCCGGGGATATCTTTTACGTCCATTCCAGGTTGTTGGAAAGGGCAGCCAAGCTTCGGGATGACCTGGGAGGCGGCTCGATGACTGCGCTACCTATTGTGGAGATTCAGGCGGGTGATATTGCCTCATATATCCCCACCAATGTCATCTCGATAACGGATGGGCAGATATACTTGGAGACGGACCTTTTCTACGCCGGGGTTAGGCCGGCGATAAACGTGGGCGTCTCTGTATCACGAGTGGGCGGGAACGCCCAGATCAAGGCTATGAAGCAGGTGGCTGGGGGGCTGCGGTTGGACTTGGCCCAGTACCGGGAGATGGCTGCCTTCGCCCAGTTCGGCAGTGAGTTGGATAAAACCACCCAAGCCATGCTTACCCGAGGAAGCCGCTTGGTAGAGTTGCTCAAACAGGTTCAGTACCGGCCCCTGTCAGTGGAGAGGCAGATCATCATTATCTTTGCCGGCACCAGAGGCTTGGTGGATAAGTACCCGACCTCGGTGCTGAGACGGTATGAGGAGGAGCTATATCAGTTCATGGAACAAAAATATCCGGAACTGGAGAAGGAGATTGGCGTGAAGAAGGAGTTGAGCCCGGAGTTAGAGGAGAAACTTAAAGCCGCGCTGGAGGAGTTTGCCGGCAATTTTTCGCCCGAGGGTTAAAAGTTGGCTAATCTGCGCGCGTTAAGGAAGAGAATAGCCAGTATAAAGGGCACCGGACAGATAACTCGGGCCATGAAGATGGTGGCCGCGGCTAAACTGCGCCGGGCCCAGGAGAGGATAATCGCCGCCCGGCCGTACGCGGATAGGATAAGGCAGGTGGCAGCTAGCCTGGCGGCCAGGACTGATCCGGGACGTCACTCCCTGCTTGGCATTCGTGCGGCCAATCAGGTGGAGCTGGTGGTACTGACCTCGGATAGGGGTTTGTGCGGAGCCTACAACATGAACGTTATCAGGGTGGTGGAAGAGTTTAGCAAGGCTAGGGCCAGTGAGTTTCCCCAGCTGACTTTGACTACCCTAGGCAGTAAGGGTCGAGACTATTTTCGTCGCCGGGGGTACAATATTAGGCAGGAATACCTGGGCACCGCCCAGGCGGCCGAACATTCCAACGCGGTGAAGATCGCTCAAGAGCTTATCGGGAGCTATCAACAGGAACAGCTGGACTTGGTCTTTCTAGTTTACAGCCAGTTCGTTTCTGCTTTGCAGCAACGGCCGCAAATAGTTCAGTTGCTTCCCCTGGAACAATTGCCGGTGGAGGAGGGGACATATCTGCCCGAGTTTGTCTTTGAGCCCTCGGAGAAGGTAATTCTCGATCAGCTTTTATCTCGCTACGTCGAGGTACAGGTGTACCGGGCGCTGCTGGAGGCCGCGGCCAGCTA
>JAZFTZ010000060.1:0-9212 GCA_036446955.1 Thermodesulfobacteriota bacterium | reverse complement strand
ATAGGTGGCTGATCCTCCCAGTACCTCAGTTACTGAACCAAAGGGAGTCTCCACCGAATCCAGCGCCACAGATCCTACTACCAAAACAGCCACGGCTACACCTCAGAGGTACTTTCCCAAAATGAAGCTCAAATCCTTTTTTACGCGCGTGCTTATCACCGCTTTGTCGGTTATAATAGCATCCTTCAATGCCTGCCGACAATTGCAGGGCCCACCGGTATCAAGATCACCGACTGCACGCTTGATAATTCTCTTGGCCAGATCCACATTATCTCTGAGCACTTTAAAAACCGCATCTATGGTTACCGATTCCTCTGTCTGCTGCCAGCAGTCGTAATCGGTGGCTAAGGCCAGCGTGGCATAGCAGATCTCCGCCTCCCGGGCAAGCTTTGCCTCGGTCAGATTGGTCATCCCGATGACATCCACACCCCAGGTTCGGTAAATCAGTGACTCGGCCCGGGTAGAGAACTGGGGACCCTCCATGCAAAGATAGGTGCCGCCTTTATGGACCGCCGCGCCTTCCTGGCTGGCAGCTTTATGAAGTATCCCGGCCAAAGCCGGGCAAACCGGGTCAGAAAAGGATACGTGTGCCACAATGCCGCGACCGAAGAAGCTGGATATTCGCCCCTTTGTGCGGTCAAAAAACTGATCGATGATGACAACGTCTCCAGGCCTTATATCCTCCCGCATGCTGCCCACAGCACCGACCGATATTATCCAATCAACCCCGAGCACCTTCAGCCCGTAAATATTGGCCCGGAAGTTTATCTCCGAGGGCAATAAACGATGACCCTGACCGTGGCGGGGCAAAAAAACCAACCTCACGCCGTCCAACCTGCCGGTAAGAAACTGATCCGACGGTGAGCCAAACGGGGTATCTATATTCAACCAGCGCGTATCGGTAAGACCCTCCATTTCATACAGGCCGCTGCCGCCGATGACACCCACCACCTCTTCCGCCATAATAAACCTCCTCAGACTCGGGCCATTTTTCCAGCCCGGAAACCCTGGGAAAAACCAAGCTGGCCACAGGCGGCCATTATATCAGCGCCTCGACTCTTGCGCAGCAGACAGGTAAGCTGGCTCTCGATTAGCACCCGCTGAAAGCTCACTACCGCCGCCTCCGCGGGTGCCTTAAAAGGGCTGCCTGGGTATTCATTGAAAGGAATCAAATTAATCTTGCAGCTGATACCGGCAAGCAGGTTGGCCAAACGCCGCGCCTCCTCCGGGGAATCATTCACCCCAGCGATGAGAACATACTCAAAGGTAATCCTTCGCCGCTCGGTCACCGGGTAATCCCGGCAGGCAGCCAGCACCTCAGCCAAGGGGTATTTGCCCGCCGCGGGGATAAGCTTTTTTCTCAGCTCATCTCTGGTGGCATGTAGCGAGACAGCCAGGTTTACTTTGCTTAGCCCAGCCAACGTCCTGATCTTAGCAGGAATTCCCACCGTAGAAACGGTAATGCGCCGATGCCCCAAACCCATTCCCCAAGGGTGAGTCAATACCTCCACACACTTCAGCACGGCTTCGAGATTCAGCAGCGGCTCCCCCATTCCCATAAATACGACATTAGTCAGCCTGTCCTGGCCAACGTCATCAAGCACGGCCAGGAACTGATTGATGATCTCCCCGGGCGTCAAATCGCGGACGAAACCCATCCGGCCGGTTAAACAAAACCGGCACCCCAGCGGACAACCCACCTGAGAGGAGAGGCAGACCGTCCGTCTCCTCCCCTCAGGGATAAAGACCGATTCGACAACCTCACCATCCTCCAGAGAGAATAGGTACTTCCTGCTTTCATCCTCGGAAACCAACCTCTGATTGGGCCGCAATCGGCTTATCCGGGCCAAGCCGGCCAGCTTTTTCCTCAACTCCTTGCTCAGGTCGGTCATCAGAGAAAACTCCTCTACCCGCCGCTTGTATATCCACTTCATCAGCTGGCTGGCTCGAAAGGGTCTCTCGCCCCAGGAGAGGAAAATATGCTGAAGCTCGGCAGGTCCCATCCCCTTCAGGTCGACCATGGGCCCTTATCCCTGGATATATAAACACTTGCCGGCCACCCCCTGCCTTTAGGCGAGATATAAGGGGGGTGCGACATCTCAGGAGGAAAGCTCTAACGGATTGAAGAAAAAAGAAATTTCGAACCTGGCCGTCTCCGGCCCATCGGAGCCGTGGATAACGTTATGTTGCACGTCACTGCCAAACTCGCGGCGCAAAGTCCCCGGCTCAGCTTTGGCGGGATCGGTTGCTCCCATGAACTCCCGGTTCTTGGCGATGACATCTTCACCCTCCAGCACCATAGCCACGCAAGGGCCCGAGGACATGAAGGCAGTCAGGCTCGGGTAGAACTCTTTACTCCGGTGGACGGCATAAAATTCCTCCGCCTGCGCCGGGCTAAGATTAGTTCTCTTCATTGCCACAATCGTAAATCCCCGGGCCTGGTATCTCTCTATGAACTCGTCGGTAAGCCCCCGAGCGGTAGCGTCCGGCTTGATTATGGCCAGCGTCCTCTCTTCAGCCATCAGCCTGCCTCACTCCTCCCTCAACTTCTTTCCCATAGACAGTCCCACATGGAGGGCGTGGCGATTTAGCTCCTCGGTGCCCCTGGGAACACGACTGAGAACGGCCTTCTCGATTGCCTGCTCAGATACGATACCAGTCAAGCCTACGGTAGCCCCAAGGGCGACGATATTAGCCACCACCGCCTTACCGATTTCGTTGCTGGCGGTCTCTAATACGGGAAGGGAATAAAACTTGAAATTTCCTGAAGGGGACCGCTTGACCGCGGTCGAATCGGCCAACAGAATCGCGTCAGGTTTTAGGTCCTTGCTGTAGTTATCGCACGCCTCCTGGGTCAGGGCGAGAAGAAAATCGAGTTTGGTGGCCTTGGGATAGTCGATTTCTTCGTCACTGATAATAACCTCGGATTTACTAAATCCTCCCCGCGCCTCAGGCCCGTACGACTGGGTCTGAACCGCATTCTTGCCATCATACATGGCCGCTGCCTCAGCCAGGATGATACCAGCCAGAATCAAGCCCTGGCCGCCCTCCCCGCTAAGTCTAGCCTCGAATCTCTTGCTCATACAGACCTCCAGAGTTCAGCCAGCGGCCGCCTGCTTTTGTTGGACCTGCTCCACCAGACGCCGATAACTCTCCGTATATTCCGGCCTATCTCGCTGGCAGAGGATGCCGGTTAGAACCTTGCCCTCAAGCTCTTGAGGTGAAAGTCGCTCCGCCCGCTTGACGTCCACCGCCAGCTCCTTCTGCTGAAGGAGCAGATCCACCCCCCGAGGTAGCCTGTTCTTCCGGCCAAAGCCCACGTGGCAGCCGACTATCGCCTCGACCAGAGCAAACCCCTTATGTTGCAGCGCCTTGGTGATCAACCGGGCTAAAGGCACCGTATGATAGCTTGTTCCCCGGGCGACAAAGGTAGCGCCCGCGGCTATGGCCAAGGCACAAATATCAAACGGGGGATCGATATTGCCATACGGCGTGGTAGTCTGCCACGCCTCCAACGGGGTGGTGGGAGAAGCCTGTCCCCCGGTCATTCCATAAGTGTTGTTATTGAACAACACCACTGTGATATCAATGTTCCGCCGGCAGGCGTGAATAAAGTGGTTCCCCCCGATAGCAAGCCCATCGCCGTCCCCGGTGATAACCATTACCTTCATATCGGGCTTGGCCATCTTAACCCCGGTAGCAAAAGGGATGGCTCGGCCGTGAGTACCATGAAGGGTATTAAAGTCAAGATAGCCGGATATACGACTAGAACAGCCGATACCGGAAACCACCACCATGTCGTCCTTGTTGATGCCCGCGGAATCGACGGCCTTGATAATAGATTTCATAACGATTCCGTTGCCGCAACCCGGGCACATTATGTGAGGGATGGTCCCTTCCCGTATATATTGCTCGTAGTCGAAAGACATCCAGTTAATCTCCCTTGATAGCCTTCAATATCTGGTCCGGGTTTATCGGCTCCCGGTCCACCCGATGGATACCGTCCACCTTTGCCTTTCCCTGGGCCGCCCGCTCCACCTCCAAGCTCAGTTGACCCATATTCATCTCCGGGACCACCAGGCGGTCAGCATGACTGGCCAGGGCATACACCTCCTCATCGGCAAAGGGCCATATAGTAATAAGCCTGAGCAAGCCAGCCCGTATACCCTGCTGGCGGGCCAGGCGCACGGCCAACTTGGCCGAGCGGGAGGTGGCTCCAAAGGCAATCACCCCTACCTCGGCGTCATCTAGATCAATCATTTCTACCTTCACAATCTCTTTTTTGTTCTGGTAGATTTTACGCATCTTCCTTTCTTTTTGCCGCCGGATCATCTCCGGATCCATGGTGGGAAAGCCATCCTCCCTGTGGTCCAGGCCGCTAACATGAAAGCGGTAACCTTCCCCGTAGGCAGCCAGGGGCGGAATATCCCCGCCACTCAGGTCAAAGGGCAAATATTCCTCCGGAGAGCAAGTCGGTTTGGCCCTATCAACAACCTCCAGTTCCCCAGCCTCAGGGATGACCAACTTTTCCCTCATATGACCCACGATTTCATCGGTCAGCACCAGGGCCGGAGAGCGAAATTTCTCCGCCAGGTTGAACGCCCGCACCGTCTCGTTGAAGCATTCCTGAACACTGGCCGGGTAGACGACGATTATAGAATGATCCCCGTGAGTCCCCCAGCGGGCTTGCATGATGTCTTCCTGCCCCGGACCGGTGGGCGCGCCGGTGGAGGGTCCGCCCCGCTGGACATTAACTATCACGCAGGGAACCTCTACGTAACAGGCATAGCCCAAGTTCTCCTGTTTCAAGGAGAAGCCGGGCCCGCTGGTAGCGGTCAAGGTCTTGAACCCGCACATAGACGCCCCGATCACCGCGGCCATGGAAGCTATCTCGTCCTCCATCTGGATGAAGGTGCCACCAAGCTTAGGCAACTTCTCGGCCATAGTCTCGGCTATCTCACTGGAAGGGGTAATGGGATAGCCAGCAAAAAAACGACAGCCCGCGTACAAGGCGCCCTCGACACAGGCCTCATTTCCTTGCATCAGCTTTATATTCTTGGGCACCGGTAAAACCTCCCTAAGTTTCTAATCCACGGTAATGGCGAAATCGGGGCACCGAAGCTCACATATCATGCACTTGGTACAGGTATCCAATTTCCTTACCACCGCGTAAAGACCATTCATCTCCAAAGTCTCATGCGGGCAAACCTCAACACAAATTATGCAGCCTTTACACAGGTCATCATAAATAGTAATGACGGCAGGCTTCCTTCCCTTAAGCATTAATTAGCCAACCTCCCCGCTAAAACTTCAGCCATGGTCTCTCCGATCTCAGTCGGGCTTTCCACCACCACCGCGCCCGCGGCCGCCAAAGCTTCCATCTTTTCTTTGGCCGTCCCCCGGCCACCGGCAATGATAGCTCCGGCATGACCCATCCTTTTCCCCGGGGGCGCAGTTATCCCAGCAATAAAGGCCACTACCGGCTTAGTCATCTTAGCCTTAATGAACTCCGCCGCCTCTTCCTCAGCACTGCCGCCGATCTCGCCGATAAGCACTATCCCGCTGGTCTCCTTATCCGCCTGGAAAAGCTCCAACAGATCAACAAAGCTGCTGCCCACTAACGGGTCGCCTCCTATGCCTATACAGGTCGACTGACCGAGCCCCTGCTGGCTCAATTGGGACACCGCCTCGTAGGTCAGCGTACCGCTTCGAGAGATCACCCCCACCGAGCCGGACAGGTGGATATGGCCCGGCATTATGCCTATCTTGCACTGCTCGGGAGTAATCACACCCGGGCAGTTGGGGCCTATAAGTCGAGTCTTATCGCCTTCCAGGGCGGCTTTCACCTTAACCATATCCAGAATGGGTATTCCTTCAGTAATACAGACTATAAGGCCGATCCCTGCCTCGGCGGCCTCCAGGATGGCGTCGGCAGCAAAAGGAGCAGGCACAAAGATCATGCTGGCGCTAGCAGCAGTATCGCCGACCGCCTGGGAGACGGTATCATACACCGGCACCCCCTCGACCGTCTCTCCCCCTTTGCCCGGGGTTACACCAGCCACCACCTTGGTGCCGTATGCCAGGCAGTGGCGGGTATGAAATCGGCCATTATTGCCGGTTATTCCCTGACAGATTACCTTGGTTTCCCGATCCGTTAATATAGACATAATCCGGTTAACCTATTTAATATCCAATCTTTATTATAGCTTCTCTCGACCTGTGAACTCAATGGAAATCACTTGACCGCGGCCACGATCATCTCCGCCGCCTGCTTCATGCTGTCAGCGCGGCTGATGTTCAGCCCTGACTCGGCCAGCAGCCTCCTGCCTTCCTCCACATTAGTGCCTTCCAGCCTCACCACTAGGGGACCCCCTATCTTAAGCTCCCGGGCCGCGGTTATAATCCCTTGGGCGATAACGTCGCAGTGAACTATGCCGCCGAAGATATTGACCAGCACCCCTTGAACTTTTTCATCGCCCAAGATCAGCTTGAATCCCTCGGTAACGCCTTCCACAGTGACCGCGCCCCCCACATCAAGGAAGTTAGCCGGCTCCCCTCCATAAAGCTTTATAATGTCCATGGTGGACATGGCTAGGCCAGCGCCATTAACCAGGCAGCCGATATTGCCGCTCAGACCGATATAGCTGAGACCATATTTGGACGCCTCCAGTTCTCGAGGGTCCTCCTCGTCGTGGTCCCTGAGGACAGCTATCTCCTGGTGGCGATAAAGCCCGCTGGCGTCGAAATTGAGCTTGGCATCCAAAGCCAATAACTTTCCCTCCTCGGTGACCACCAGCGGATTGATTTCAGCCAGGGAGCAATCGTTTTCTAGAAAGGCCTGGTACAGTCCCAAGATGCATTTTATCCCGGCGTTAATCTGAGACTTGTCCAACCCCAGGGAAAGGGCCAGCCGCCTGGCCTGGAAAGGGAGAAACCCTAGCCCGGGAGCAGCCACCTCGGTCAAGATTTTCTCCGGCCAGCGCCGGGCCACCTCCTCGATCTCCACGCCTCCCTCTGGCGAGGCCATAACCACTGTCCGGGCCCGGGCTCGATCCACCACCACCCCCAGGTACAGCTCCCGGCTGATCTTACAGGCCCGTTCGACCAATACCCTTCGCACCAGTTTCCCCTCCGGGCCGGTCTGGTGAGTAACCAGGGCCTTACCCAGGATGCGCGCGGCCGCCTTCTTGACCTCAGCGATATCATCCACCACGGCTATGCCCCCGCCCTTGCCCCGCCCCCCGGCATGTATCTGGGCCTTTATCACCCACGGTCCAGTCAACTTCCTGGCCGCGGCCTCGGCCTCCTCCGGGGTACTGGCTACCAGACCCTCGGGCACGGGCACACCGTACCTGGACAAGATCTCCTTGCCCTGAAATTCATGTATGTTCACCGAACTACCCTTCCTAAGAGCTTGCGCCAGAGCAAGCCCCGCTTAAGGTGGGCTACCTCATCTCGAGTGTCGGTCAAGTCCTAGGCTCTTGCAGATTTCCTTCTCCATCCGAATAAGGAACGCAACATTCTGCGCCGAACATAGGCTATCTGCTCTTGCAGAGGTATCTCCTGGGGACAGTAGTTGTCGCACTCCATAAGGCCGGTACAGGTAACGATTCCAGCCTCCATCCCCACCACCTTGAAATACTCAGCTTCATCTCGTTGGTCGCGTGGGTCGATCATAAACCGGCCCACATGGTATATCCCGGCGGCACCGATAAAATCCTCTCGCATGTTTGCGGGAACACAGGCGGCGATACAACAGCCACACTCAATACATCGCTCTGATTCAAATATCTCCAGCGCGGTCTTATTGCTCATCCGCTCCTCCTCAGAGGAGGGATCAAAAGGTTCCCTCTGATGGATCCAGGACTCTAGGCGGATATTCACTTCCCTGAACCAAGCACCGCTATCTACGGAAAGGTCTCCAATCAGCTTGAACGTCGGTAGTGGTTTTAAAACAATTTCTTCTGGAAGAGTCTCGGTAAGGGTCTTGCATCCCAGCTTAGGTCTGCCGTTAATCAGAATTGCGCAACTGCCGCAAATCCCCGCCCGACAGGAAAAGTCGAACAGCAGACTAGGGTCCTGGTTTTCCCGCAATTTGGTAAGGACAATATATATGGTCATATGGGGTTCTTCTTCAATTGTATATTCCTGCATACGCGGTTCTATTTTCGACCTGTTCGAACGGTAGCGAAATATGCTCAGCCTGAGGTTACGACCCATTTAACCGTTCCTTTCTCCTACTTTCCTCTTTCTTCAATCTCTTCCCCGGCCGCGGCCTCGCCGTAACCCCGTTCACCGGGAGGAATCTCAGTGATGGTGACTGGTTCATATTTCAGTCTTGGAAGGCCATTACCTTCGGGCCAATAGGCCAAGGTGCGTTTAAGCCAGTCCTTATCATTGCGGCGGGGGTAATCCTCCCGATAATGGCTGCCCCGACTCTCCGTTCTTTGCAATGCGCCGTAGGAGATGCAAAGCGCCAGCTTAAGCATTCCCGGCAAGCGTAAGGCTAACTCGAGTTCCGGATTGCAACCTCGCCCGTCGGCTCTGAGTTTGAGGTCCAGGCAGCGTCCAAGAAGCTCTTTCAGTTTTTCCACGGCTTGGCTCAAGTCCTGGCCATTACGAAATATGCCCACCTTCTCAGATAAGGTCTCCTCCATCTCCCTGTTGATCTTATATGGATTCTGATTGCCTTTGTTCCTAAGCAAGGCATCTATCCGGCTTTGCTGTCGGAGATAGAAATCGCGTATCAGCCGGTCGGAATATTCCAGGGACACCTCCTCAACGTAGTCGGCAACTTTATCACCGACCAACATTCCCATTACCACGGTTTCGGCCAAAGAGTTACCACCCAACCGGTTAAATCCATGAAGGTCCCAGCAGGATGCCTCTCCAACTGCAAAAAGGCCCTTCAAACCATAGGCGGCACCATCTATATTGGTTCTTATACCGCCCATACTATAATGCTGAGTTGGCCGCACCGGAATTAAACTAGTGACCGGGTCAATGCCCGCAATATGGCGACATATTCCGGCGATTTCTTTCAGGTTGGTGTTGATATGCTGGGCGCCCAAATGCCTGATGTCCAGCCAGAGATAATCTCCGTAGGAACTTTCCACGCCATAGCCTTTGCCGATGTGTTCCTCCCTGGACTCCAATGCGTCCTTTAGTATGTCAGCAATTTCCAATGGAGTACATTCTTCTACCTCTTTGCC
>JAZFTZ010000059.1:0-10638 GCA_036446955.1 Thermodesulfobacteriota bacterium | reverse complement strand
TCCTCAACTCCTCCCCACTCATCAAGATAATGTCCTCTCCTGGCATCATGCCCTCCCTCCAACAGAAAGAACATAATACCAACATGCCAATAGGACATTTCTACTTGTTGCAAATAGGACATTATCATTTGTGGATTACAGGCTTTTACGTTACCCCCCAACCAGACAGGTACAATGCGACCCAGCTGGAGGAAGGTCTAGTCTGCTGGCATAAGGATGGGGGAAAAGTATACACGGAAACAGTGAAAAACCGCCCAGGTCAGCCTTTGTGGGGAAAACCTTCTCTGGATGCAACCCTTTGATTTCGGGGCCCCCGAGAAGCGAAGCTTCTTGGGGTGAGATTAGGGTTCCCCCCACAGAGGGCCCCAGGGCCCCGTCCCCCTGGGAAAATAGTTGACATTGGCCGGGGCAGATTATATATACTTAAAGCTAACGTGAGGTTCCATTTAAGTTTAGGGCCTATAATAGCTCTTGCTTCCGGGTCAACCGGCTGATTCTTCTTCGTTTGCCACGTCTCTCAGAACTGTTGGAGGATAATGACCTCCAAGGGAAACGGATCGTGGTTGAAATCAATAGCCCAGCCGTTTATGAGCGCAACCGGGAGAAGATAAAACCATATTTCTCGGGGCGAATATCAAGAATAACATCGTACTTACGTACTTATATATTGAGGTTAGAGCGAATCGCTTAAGGAATTCGGGTAGGCGTTAAGGACAGCTGATAGAACACCGGCTCAAGGAAAAGAACTTTCTTTTAGAATAGACCAGCGATGTGGTAAGCTATTGTCCAACCCCCTTTTGAAGGAAGACAAGGCACTGTGGTAACCGTTAAAAGCGAAGCTAGCTTAGCATCCACCAGCTCCGTTCTCAGCGTCTGCTATATGTGTTACAACTGCTGCGGGATAAGGGTTCACAAGGTGGACGGCTGGATTAGTGAGATAGACGGGGATACCAGTAATCCCTATAACCTGGGTAAGCTGTGCGCCAAAGGCAAGGCCGGCATGATGGGCCTGTACAATCCTTACCGGATTAAATCCCCGCTAAAAAGGACCAACCCGGAGAAAGGCCTGAATGTCGACCCCGGCTGGCAGGAGATCAGCTGGGATGAGGCCATGAACATTCTGGTAGAGAAATTAAGCCGGCTGCGAAAGGAAGACCCCAGAAAACTGGTGCTGGCCGGGCTTGATTTTCACCATTTCATCACTATGTGGGCCTTTGCTTCGGCCTATGGCACCCCCAATATTTGGAAAGGGGCGGCTGATTATTTCTGCGGCAACGCGCTGCACTCTGTGCTTTATATGACCAATGGCACCTTCCAGGCCAAGCCTGATTTGGACTTCTGCAACTATTGTATCTTGATAGGCAACCAGCTGGGTTTCATGGTGGGCAGCAACGCCGTACCCATGACCAGAAAGATGGCCGAGGCCAGGGCCCGGGGGATGAAGCTGATAGTGGTGGACCCGGTATGCACGGCCGCGGGTTCCAAGGCCAGTGAATGGGTACCGATAAGACCGGGAACTGATGGCGCGTTTGCCCTGGCGATACTTAATCTATTGGTTAACGAACTGGGCATCTACGATGCTGACTTTCTGCGCCGCTACACTAACGCCGTCTATTTGGTAGGTCCCCAGGGAAGGTATGTCAGAGACCCGGTAAGCGGCAAACCCTTGGCCTGGGACCTTTCCCAAAATAAGCCGGTCAGTTTCGATCAGGGCGATTGCAGCCACTTTACCCTGGAAGGTCAGTACCAGGCGGGCGAACATAGCTGTTGGCCGGCCTTCCAACTGCTCAAGGACCATGTAAGAAAATACACCGCCGAAATGGTGTCCGATATCTGCTCGGTCCCCGCGGAAACTATCCGCCGTATCGCTCAAGAATTCGGCCAGGCCGTTATGGTGGGAAGTAAGATCACTATCAGGGGCAAGTCCCTTCCCTACCGGCCCGCGGTGGTAAACTGGAGCCGGGGGGCCATCGGGCACAAGCACGCCATGCTTACCGCCTTGGCCATCCAGCTGATCAACATCGTGGTAGGAGCCATGGACGTTCCCGGCGGACAGCTGGGCAGCAACCCGGTGGGACCCGATTGGGCTCCTAAAGAGGGTCCGGACGGGCTTTTAGTTCCCTCCCCTATCCAACAGATAGTAGAAGGGGCCTTCCCGGCCAGGCGGGTGAAGGCACCGGAATCTCTGGACTTGATGGAACTCTTCCCGCTGGCCTCTTATGCCGCGCCCCTGTTTGAGGCGGCGGTGCTTGAGCCAGATAAATTTGGGCTTGATTATCGGCCGGAGGTAATGTTACATTTCCATTCTAATTTGCTGATGGGAACGTCCAATCCCAACCGGATGGAGAAGGTTTTAAGAAAAATACCATTTATCGCATCATTCGCTTTCTTGATGGATGAAACGGTGCAATTCGCCGATCTGGTATTGCCGGATACTCACTACCTGGAAAGGCTCTATCCTTTCCCTAACCACGTGGCCCATTTTGTGCCCGAGGGGCTGGGTAGTTGGCACTGGATGGTTGCCCAGCCGGTGGTTAAGCCAGCAGCCGCGGCCAGATCTTGGCAGGAGGTCCTACTTCAGTTGGCAGACCGGCTTAAGCTTCGCCAGGAACTATACATGATATTGAATCAGCGGTTGAATTTCAAGGAACCGTACCAGCTTGACCCGGCCAAGAATTATAGCTGGGAGGAAATAGCCGACTGCTGGGCCAAGTCCTGGTTCGGCCCGGAGCGAGGTTATGATTGGTTCAAAGAGAACGGCTTCTTCATCTCCGGCGATAAGAAGGTGGAGGAAGCCTATCCCCGACCCTTCTTCAAAGCCCGCATCCCTATCTATTACGAACACTTTATCGAGGCCGGTGAGGAGGTTAGAAAGGTTACCCAGGAACTTGGCCTTAACTGGGACACCTCTGATTACCAGCCCTTGCCGGATTGGAAACCCTGCCTGGCCCATAAGGAGGAAGGCGAATTCGACCTCTACCCGGTAAACTTTAAGTTACCTTTTCACACTTTTTCCTTGACAACTGAGAATCCTTGGCTTAATGAAATAGCAGAGCATAACCCTTATGCCTATAAGATTCTAATCAACACCCAGGTTGCCGAGAAAAAAGATATTCAAGATGGAGATGGGGTATGGATAGAATCGGCTTCGGGAAAGATCAAGGGCCAAGCCAAGCTGACCGAATGCATTCACCCGGAAACCGTAGGCATCGCGGGTACTTTTGGCCACTGGGGAAAGGACCTAACCATAGGAAAAGAAAAGGGCGCGCACTTTAACAGTCTGCTTGACTCCGAGCTGGACAGGATAGATTTGGTTAGTACAGCCCTGGATTGTTGTGTTAAGGTCAAACTACATAAACAGTAGGAGGTGAAAGGTATGGCTAGACTGGGTATGATTCTAGACCTGTTCAGATGTATTGGTTGACACGCGTGCACGATCGCCTGTAAGGCGGCCAATGCTACCCCCCCGGGTATATTCTGGGCCCGGGTTTTGGAGAAGGAGGTGGGAAAGTATCCTGCCGCGAAAAGGATCTTTCTCCCGGTTATATGTAACCACTGTCAGGATCCCCCCTGTCGCGATGTCTGCCCTACCGGGGCTACGGAAAAAAACGAGGAGAATGGGATCGTCACCGTGGACTACGACAAGTGTATCGGCTGCCGGGCCTGCGTAGCCGCCTGCCCGTACGAAGCCCGCTGGTACCTGAAGGAAATCCGCCCTTATTTCCCGATCTCGGAAAAGAACCCGGCACCCGGTTTCACCCCCTTCGAGGAATGGGGCTACAAGAAATTCCAGGAAGGGGTGGTCACCAAATGCACCCTGTGTGAGGAAAGGATTCAAGAGGATCCGCCTCGGGAGCCGGCCTGTGTGGAGACTTGCCCCACCACGGCCCGATATTTTGGAGACCTGGACGACCCCACCAGCGAGGTTTCCCGGCTTATCATCCAGAGGCGGGGTTTCCAACTGCGGCCTGAGGAAGGAACCGACCCGTCAGTCTATTACATAGACTGAACGGGGAAAATAGAATTAAGGAGACTTGAGCTATGCCAGGTCATGTGCGCAAGTATATAGATGAGTTTACAGTGGAGTCCCGGACCCAGCAGGAATGGAGATGGCTTATCGCCACCGCTTTCTTTCTGGGCGGCGTGGGCGCCGGGCAGTTCATCATCTCCGTGTTGCAGAATTTCTGGGCGGGCATGGTGGTGGGCTGGCTCATAGTCGTGGTGGGCAAGGGTACCGCCCATGCGCTCTACCTGGGGCGACCGTTGCGGGCGTGGCGGGCCTTCGCCCGCCCGGGAAGGTCGTGGATTAGCCGGGGGATGATCTTCATTGCCATTTTCGCCGTCTTCTCCCTGCTGTACATGGCGCCCAGCATCGAGGTCTTCTCCGGCCTCCCCTGGGACGCGGGCACCAGCATGGGCCAATTTTTGAAGGTGGTAAGCATTCTCAGTGCCCTGGGGGTGATGGTGTACACCGGCTTTCTGATGGCCTACTGCCCCTCCATCCCCTTCTGGAACACCAGCTTACTCCCCATCCTGTTCATCGTTTACGGGTTTATGGGGGGGTTGGGTATGAACTTCATCACCGCCGCTTTCGGCGCCCAGTTCCCAGGAAACATGAAGCTTCTGGAGGTGGCCGGGATAGGCTTACTCACCCTGACAGCGGTGATTTTACTATCGTACCTGGGTAGCATGTTTAAATCCACCACCGGCTCTCGAGAAGCGGTACACTCCCTGGTATGGGGGGAGAACTCTCTGCTCTTCTGGGGTGGCGCGATCGTGCTGGGTATCCTTATCCCACTGGCGGTGGCGCTCTCTTACCTGGGGGTGGAGAGTCCGAGCACGTATACCTACCTGGGGATGGCAGCCATCTCGGAACTTGTCGGGGCCTTTCTATTCAGGTATTCCCTGCTAAGGGTGGGCTACTTCAACCCGGTGATCTAGGGCACCGGCAGACAGGGAGAGGCTATTGGAACTTAAAATCCTATACTACGGGCTCATCCAAAACTCGGTGGGTAAGAGGGAGGAGCAGTTGACCTTGCCTGCGGGGGCCAAAGCAAGCCAGCTAGTGGATGCGCTGGCGGAGAAATATGGTCAGGGGTTCAAGGACAATCTGCTGGACGTGGCCGGTGGGCTTAGGGCGAATGTGACCATATTGCTGGATAACACCAGCGTCAGCGAGCTTGAAGGGTTGGATACCGAGATCAATGACGTCAAAGAGGCCTCCATTGTAGTGACCATACCTCAGTTCGGCGGAGGCTAACTCCTCGGCCACCAGTTTGCACATCCAACCCCGGCCTCAGTGAATGGAACCGGAGAGGGTAACCAGCCTCACCATCTCTATAGACTGGACTTGCCTGTTCCTAACCTGCGTTATAGGCTTACCTCGATAAACTTCAGGACCGCTCATCTCTTTGTGTGGGCCTGATTCGTTAGATAGTGTTTCTGCCCAAAACAAATCCGGTAATCTGCCCCGTCCCCCTGGAAGGTTTTAGGTTTTGTCTTAGGGGACACTCGGCCCGGTCCTGCGCTGTTAAGGTGTAATGGTGCAAGAGAACGTTGTAATGGCTTTGATATTAACTGCGGGCGCAGGTTTAGCTACCACCATTGGTAGCTTTTTGGGCTTGTTTGTACGCAAGCCGGGACCGCGTTTTATGAGCGCCACGTTGGGCTTTTCTGCCGGCGTCATGATCTTAGTCTCCTTTGTCGAGCTGTTGCCGGCAGGTGTCAACTCGCTGGGCTTTTTGCTGGGCCACATTGGCTTTTTCGCCGGGATAGTCGGGATCTTATTAATTGACTTTATTATCCCTCACGATTACGTGGGCCAGCATGAACACGGGGCAGTAAGAACAGAGGAGGAGCATCAGCTTCTCAGGACGGGATTGTTGATCGCCTTGGGGATCGGCATCCACAACTTTCCCGAGGGAATGGCCACCTTTGCTGCAGCCTTGGCGGATGTGAAATTGGGCGGTGCAATAGCAGTTGCCATAGCCATCCACAATATTCCCGAAGGTCTGGCGGTATCGGCCCCGATTTATGCTGCTACCGGCAGCCGGCGTAAGGCCTTCCTCTGGTCGTTTCTCTCGGGCGTGTCCGAACCAGTGGGGGCAGGCCTGGCCGCCATCTTCCTGCTCCCTGTTCTGACTCCGGCGGTCATGGGCTGGATGCTGGCAGCAGTAGCCGGGGTCATGGTGTTCATATCGATCGATGAACTTGTTCCCGCCTCCCGATCTTTTGGTGAGGAGCATCTACCGATCCTGGGTGTAGTGATCGGCATGGCGGTGATGTCCTTCAGCCTCTGGATGCTGAAATAGGTATTTCCAGGGGGAGGGGTCCGCGGCCCCGTCCTTCTGGGAGTGTCACTTATGACAACAATATAACTTTTCCCATACAGCCTATTGACTTACGAGGGTCTTTGGGAGATATTGGCAAGGAAGGAAATCAGAGGCGAGGCAAAGGGAATAGGGAGGTGAACAGGTGAGAAATTCATTGAGATGGCTAGTAGTGGGCTTAGCTATCGTTGCCTTAGCTGGCTGCGTTAGCGGAAGAAACGTGATTCTGAACCCGGCCTATACCAGAGAGGCCGCGCCGCCTTCCTTACTTCCAGGGAGTCCACCGGTTTCCATGGCCATAAGCCTTTTTGAGGATGGTCGCCCGGTCAAGGATCGCATTGGAACCCGCCGGGGCTATCGGGCTGCTCCTGATAACTTCCAGTACGGGGGCACTTCCCTGGTGGAGTTGGTTACCAAGGCGGTTCAGACGCAGGTGGAGAATGCTGGAATTCGAACCCGACTGATTTCCTCCTGGGATCTACGGCAGAAGACCATACCCCCTGCAGGCCAGAAATTCCTTCTTGGCGGCAGGATAGATTCATTCTGGATGGAAGCCAGCAGCAACTGGATGGGAAGTAAGCCCCGACTAAGAGTGGAACTCACCCTGGTGCTGGCCTCTCCTAAAGAGCGCCGACTTCTGTGGAGGAATACCATAACCAGCACTTATGAATATCGGGAGCCTTATTTTAATAGGAAACGGGCCCAGCAAGCCTTCAATATTGTCTTCTCCAATGTTGTAAATAAAATCTTGCAAAACCCCGAGTTGCAGTCGCTCTTAGGGATAAAGCCCACTAGCTAAAGCTAGTCCTGAACCAATCCGGTAAACTAAAGAGGCGGCCGCGAACTGGCTGGTCCCAGGGGGAGGTTATTTGGTATAAGTCTGGTGTACCGCCAGTGCCCTCTCTGTCCTCTGATTTACCACGTTCCAGTCGATATTCTTGAAGAAGGCGTCCAAATAGCCCGGCCTTTTTACCCCATAGTCAAGTAAGTAGGCATGCTCATAAACATCGAGGACCAGCAAGGGCAACGAGGACCATACCGCGCCGACGTGATGTAAATCCATGGAATAGCTATGAAGCTTTCCATCTTCCAGATTGCAAGCCAATACCACCCATCCTCGGGCAGCTACACCGGCAGCCCTGAAATCCTCCTGCCATTTCTCGACCGAGCCGAAGTCCCGGTTAATCAGCTCGGCTATCTTCCCGGCAGGCTTGGTGCCTTTGCCACCCAGATTTCCAAAGTAGGCCTCATGAAGATAAATGCCGTTGGTGGCGAAAATCTCCTGCCTCTTAAGCTCACCGATCTCGCTGTAGGTGGGATTAGCTCCTGCCCGGTCGGCCGACTTTAGTTTTTCTTCAATTAAATTCAGACGGTCCACATACCCTTTGTACAAGATATCCCGGTGCTGCTGAATCTGGTTATCAGAGATACCGTCCAGCTTTCCCTCCAATCTAAACTCTTTAACTACATGAGCCATCTTCGCCCTCCTTTCATGCAAAAACAGCATGCAATTGAGACTAATATCCTCATTATAATTAAGCTACTGTAGCCCTAAAGGCGGTGTCAAGAGTTTTCTACCCGCCGCTTATATGAGACACCGGTGACACTTTCAGGGGAAAAGCCAGGCGCTAGTGAAAGTTTCCCGGGGAAGGTTCATCTATAGCTATAGCTGTCGTCGGCCGGAGGCGAGTTTATCCCCCGCGGCCAAATACTCCCCCTTAAGGGCAAGGTCGGCTTCCTCTTCGTTCTCTTGTGTCCACATTCCGAGGGAGTAGCCGTGCCAAGGTCGCTTCGGTTTCAGCTCGGGCAGGCCCAGCTCCTCCCATATCTTCCGAGAATGCTCCATTATCTCTTGCCTGGGAAGGGCCACCGGAGGGTAAGCCCACTTGCGAGTGGCGTCTATCAGCAGACACGAGGTCCCTCGAGATGAGATCAGATAAGATTCGTCCTGGAGCTGTTCCGGCTTACCAGCCGAGGGGTCCAGGCCGGGCAACATCCCCTGGACGGTCCTAACATCCAGGTGAGGCTGCATCCCGTAACTTATCGCCCAGATAACCGAGTCCGGGTCTCGAGGGTCTATATCTTCATCCACGACTACAATCACCTTGAAACCAGCTGCTGAATAACCGGTTGCGCAATTTAAGGCTTGCCAGGGGTGGCTGTAATTGGTCTTCTTCATTCTGATTACACACCAGCTGCCACTGCCACTTTCCTCGTGGATGGACACGTCCATTATGCCGGGTATATTGCATTCGTACTTCAAGAACTTATACAGGCTCCCCTCCCTGCCGATGCCTCTGATCTTACTCGACTCGCTGGGAGGAAATTGACTGATGAAGGCATGATAGATAGGATTCTTACGGTGGGTTATGCATTTGATCTCAAGTATGGGCGACATTATTCGGTAGCCCATGTACCCGGTATATTCGCCGAAAGGAGCCTCCGGTTCCACCGAGTCCGACGACAATGTGCCCTCCAGCACTATCTCCGCGCCAGCCGGCACCTCCAGATCCACAGTCTTGCACTTGACCAGCGGCAGGGGTTCACCGCCAATGGCGCCGGCAACAGCTAATTCGTCCATTTCGTAAGGTACCTTGGCAGTGGAAACCAACGCCACCGACGGAGGGCCGCCAATCACGATAGCTACCTCCAGCGGACAACGCTGGTCCCTGGCCTTGGCCAGGTGGATGCCGATATGCTGAGCCAGCTGAATGCCGGTCCGAGTGAGCCCTTTAACATGAGCCCGATAGGTCCCCAGGTTGCGAATTCCGCTCTCCGGGTCTTTGCTTACCCAGCAGCCCGCGGTGATAAAAGGTGCGGGGTCATATCCAGGGGTGGAGATAGGTATGGGAAACTCCTCCAGCCCGCGATGTTGCTCCAGATCATCGCCCATATGCACTTCCTCTTGAACAGGAGCTTTATCAACCATGACCGGATCGATGGGATGGGAAAGGACGCGCGCCCAATTTTCGTATATCTGCTCCGGCTTGCACTCCATGGCCAGCGCGTACAGCTCTCTCGAGGCGGCATGAGTGGCAACGGCTACGGGCATAGCGAACTTTCTGCCCTTGTCGTTGGTTACGTTCTCGAATAGAAATCCCTTTCTTTTCTCTTCAGGCAATCCGCGAAATTGCCATCTGACCAGGGGCATGAGTTCCCTGTCCTTGTTAATCTCTCTCTTCACTCTGACCAGTTTCCCTTCCTTTTCCAGAACAGATATATAATGGCCTAGGTCCTGATAACTCATACTCCCTCCTCGTTAATTACTTCGCTCCTGGTTCAGGTTGCAGCTTATTGTAGATTTCTCCGGCAATTTCAAGGAAATCCGCAAGCAAACGGCCAATGCCGATATTTGTTTAACACCTCATTAAAGATGACTTCAAGGAGAAATCAACATTATCCTCAGGTCCATTACGTTAGTTAAGGTGGGCCCGGTGATCAACAAATCCCCCAGGCGCTCGAAGAAGTGATAGGAGTCATTGTTACGAAGAAAGGCAGCCGGGTCAAGGGATAACCGGTGTGCCCGTTTAACTGTGCTCCCGCCCACAATGGCTCCGGCCGCATCCGTGGGGCCATCGGTCCCATCGGTGCCCCCGCTCAGGACAACCACCCGGTTAAGGCCGGCCAGGGCCAGCGCGCAAGCCAGGGCGAACTCCTGGTTGCGCCCGCCCAAGCCCTTTCCTCGCAAGGTAACCGTGGTCTCGCCGCCGGAGAGGATACACGCGGGCGGGGGGAGGGGATGACCGCTGCTGGCAATCTCTCGGGCAATGGCAGCATGCACCCTGGCCACCTCTCGAGTTTCACCCTCCACCATGCTGGACAGGATCAGCGGGCGATATCCCAGCTGCTCGGCTTTTCTGGCCGCGGCCTTTAACGCCTGCATATTGTTGGCGATTATGATGTTCTGGATTTTTTTAAAACCGGGCTCAGCTGATTTTGGAGTCTCCAGGCCAGGGTCTTTAACTCCTCGTTGGATATGTCTTAGCACCGTGGCCGGCACCTTATCGGTGAGGTCATATTTTTCCATTATCTCCAGGCACTGGGAAAAGGTGGTCGAGTCAGGCACGGTAGGGCCAGAGGCGATGACATCAAGCGGGTCGCCTACGGCATCGGAGAGGATGAAGCAGATGAGGGTGGCTGGGTAGACAAGTCTGGCCAGGCCGCCGCCTTTAATACGAGAGATGTGCTTTCTTATCGCGTTGACCTCGTCAATGCCGGCACCGCAGGCCAGAAGCAGCTCGGTGGTCCTCTGCTTCTCCTCCAAACTAATCCCTGAAACCGGCAACGGGAGCAGGGCAGAGCCGCCGCC
>JAZFTZ010000058.1:0-4165 GCA_036446955.1 Thermodesulfobacteriota bacterium | reverse complement strand
ATGAAGGCAGTGGACTTGAGAAATCCCCTTATCACCTGTTTGACCGGTTCATGGTTCTTTGGTAAAAACTTGCGCCGGACCGTGATTACCCGGTCAGACCACTTTTCCGGAAGAAAATCCTGGGCCGCCACCAACTCTTTGATGATGCCCTTGTATTTGAGCGGGGCCTGGGAAAGAAGCGAGGATAGGATTCCGTCCACCGCGCCGCTTTTTATGGCCGCGCCCAGCGCGACTATTCCCCCGGTAGCAATGAGCTTAATTTGCCCTTCCATCTTCAGGCCCTTGGTGATGACCTTTCCGTAGGCCTCGCCCAGACCGCCCAGCCTGGTTATGCCGATCTTAGTCCCTTTCAACTGTTTCAAACTTTTGATCGGGCTGTTGGTGGGAACCCAGATATACATCGGCTCCACGCCTCCCACATCGGCGACGATGATTATCGGCACTCCCTTCCCTATGTTTCTGATGGCGGAGATGGCGCTGTCCTCGGCCATATCTATCGCGCCGGCAGCCATCCCCCTATTCATGGGCCCGCCCCCTTTGAACGCCATCCATTCCAAGTCCACCCCTTCCCTCTTCCAGAACCCTTTTTCCTGACCGGCCAAGATGGGCAGGGCATGAAGTGGATTGATCTTAAGGGGTGTGCCAAACCTCACCTTTGCCGCTCCCCAAGCCCAATGGCCCGCGTTTAACGGCATAAAGAAGACCAGCGCCAGGAAAAAGGTAAAAAATACCATCCACATCCTTTTCATCATTTGGGACCCTCCTTTGTTTTGCTTTTACGCCAATCGACCGACTTAAAGTATAACCTTCAAATGGTCGAGACGGGTGATCATAGTCACCCCTTCTGTCCTTTCGATGTAGCGAGCGAAACGGAACTTGTTCTCCTGAAAATTGTAGGGGGTCGGGGGATTGAAAAACTGGCCGTCCTTTTCTACCTTAGCAACCAGGAAGGCGGTTTCTGATGCGTTAAGCAAGTCTCCGACGGACTGTTCAAACTCTGCCAAACTGCGGCAAGTGACCGGCTGATTGATTCCGGCCGCCTTGGCCAGCGCGGCCAGATCTCCCTTGCCCGCGGTGGCTGAGGGAAGGCCGCCGGAGGCATCGTAAGCCTCGTTGTCAAATAGGACGATGCCCAGGTTCGGCGGATTCTGATTAGCCAGGTCTGGTAATACCGAGAGATTAAGTAACATATTACCGTCTGAATCCAGCGCCACGATCCTGCGGTGCGGCAGAGCCAACGCCAACCCTAGCGCGGTAGCTGTGCAACAGCCCAAATTCAGCGGGAAAAAATTGGCATCCGAGGGCCTGAGCTTTTGCAGCATGTGGGCAGTATTGGCCAAGGTGGAGAGCACAATACTGTCTTCCGCCAGCTTAGAAACAAGGATTTGCATGCAATCGAATCTTTTCACCAGAGCACCTCTCCGGTCAGCAGCAGACACGCGGGATGGAGCCAACCCGAGGCAGACTTGCGAACCGCGAGCAAGGCCGGCTTCACCTCGTCAATCTTGCTCACCACCGAATAAGGTATTTGGAGCATCTCCAGGGTCGGCTTGGTGGTGTACTGATAGGTGCGCATAACCCAGGAGCCATCCCCCATATCACCCCGAAAAGGGATCAGGATGGTCATCGGTATGCCGAAGGCCATGCAGGTGGCGGCTAAAGGCCAGGAAGCCACCAGAAGCCCGCTGGTAGGCACTAACAGGGCCGGCGTCTTTCCTCCCAGCCAGGCACCGGCACAGACCGAGACCCCGGTCGATTCGCTGCTGACCAATACGCACTTTATGTCTGGGAGCTTCAATATCTCCGCCTGCACCGGAGCGAATTCCGCGTCGGGCATCAGCGCGATGAAGTTCACGCCCACTTCCTGGAGACCATCAACAATGGCTTTTACCGCCTCGGGCTTCATATCTCATACCTTACTGACAGCGGTCAGTCTTCGGTTACCGTTTTGCGCGGCCACATTTCCACAACCAACAATCCGGCATATTACGGTTGCTATATTCCCCTGGGTGATTAGCTTTAAATAATCCGACATTTACCCACGCACGTCAAGATCTGTCAAGCTTTTTTTGGACAAACCTCTCCCCAGCTCAGTCGCGGTTCGCTCCACCTTCAGAGATTTACCCCTCCATATGTTGTCTGTTGTCTATAGTCGCCGTCTTCCGGTAAATGAGCTTATATCGATTTCACCCGCTAATCGCTCGCTAGCTAGGACCTTGGTAAAGGAAGATTCCCAGTTATACTAGTTAAATCGAATCCAAGATATTTCTGTCGCTAACCTAAGCTATTTCCAGGTGAAATCGCTCCCGTAGCCCAAGTCGGCTTTTTACTTGACAGACTTCTAAGTCCCTGGTAGATTTGCATCGTCACACCAAAACCCCAGCCATTGGGGGATTATCATGGCTTTAGGGAATGACAGGTTATAAGGCACCGTAAGACAATTCTGTAGTGCTTTTTGATTAGAGAGAGACGAAATTATGCTTATCACGGAGTCTCAGCCTGGGCGTTGCTTCCGGGCTGTTAGTTAATCACAGGTGGGCAAAGCCCACTAGAGCACTGCAAAGGAGGTGTAAAAATGGCTAGGAGTCTGACGTCAATATTTTTAGTGCTGGCAGTCGCGCTGAGCTTAACCGCAGGCCACAGCCTAGCGGCAGACAAGCTAAAATTCGCAACCGCGATTAAGTTCAATCCCTTTTATTGGCTGATAACTGCTGCCGCCGAGGAAAAGGGATTCTGGAAGCGCAACGGCCTGCAGGCGGAAGTGTCCTCATTCAGGGGGGGCGCGGCCATGCATCGGGGTTTCGCCGCTGGGGCCGTAGACATGGGATTGACAGGAACGGCCGGGGTAATTCGTTCAGCTTCCGCGGGGGTGCCCGTGCTGGTCGTCGCCGACTTGGGCAGGCAAGATTTTTACATCTGGATACGCGCTGACAGCCCCATCAGGAAACCGGAGCAGCTGAAGGGAGCTAAATTGGGCGTTAATAGATTTGGAGGATTGAGTCATACTTTAGGTCGTGTGGTGGCCAAGTCTTTGGGTTTGGAGAAGGATATAAAATTTATAGCCGGAGGCTCGCTAAGAGAGGAGCAAGCCTTGGTCCAGACAGGCAAACTTGATGGGGTTATAGCGGCCTTTGCCCCTAAGGCAGCCCTAAAACATCGGGGGGTAATACGAGTGGTTCTGTCAGTACGGGACTATCTTCCCAAGGAGTGGTCCGACCAGGCGGTCGTGGCCCGCAAGGACTTCGTTGAAAAAAATCCTGACCTGGTAAAAAGGGGCGTTAAGGCGGTCCTGGAATCTGGCCGGTTCATTTCTGAAGATCCTGATTGGGCCATAAGGAAATTAGAGAAGGCGCTGAAAGTTCCCCGCACAATCGCTAAGGAGGCCTTGGCAGGGGGGGCCTACAGCAAGGATGGCCGGATAAGCCAAAAGGCAATGAAAAATGTGCTCGCGCTTCTTCTTGAGTATGGTCTGGTCAGCAAAAAGAAAGCTCCCAACGTAAGGACCCTTTATACGACAAAGTTTACTCAATAAACCCGATGAGTCATCAGTCCCATGTTGGGGGGCAATCATCTCCTCAAATAGGGCAAGGTCCGATAAAATATCACCTTAGCTAATTTGCTCGGGCCAGTTTGCCGGAGCAGGTATGCGCAAAATCCATGATTGGGGACCGTTCCTCCTTGCCCGGGCTGAATGAATGCAATTTTTTGTCTTTATCCAGCAATCCCAGGTCGTGAATTCAGGGTCCGTCTCTTCCAAGTCGTAAGGTGCCAAACTATTGAAGTGTACGCGTTCTCCCGGGCAGTCTCTGCATTTACCAGGATGTGATAGGCCCAGGGATATCGTCGAGAGAGGTCATCCAGCCAGGGATTTCGCCCGGCAAAGGAGAAGCTATAGAAGGGCAATTTGTAATTAACGATATAAAGGTCGAAGCCTGCCTCTTTCTCCTCATTTAGCAGTTAAACTGATTAATGGGATGGGAGGGCTTAGAGAGATTAAATTATCTCGGTTTGAATTCCCGTTGTCTATCCCTTCTCAACTTAGGGACTCCGGGTTGGTTCTGATGTGCTTGATTTTCTAGACAAAAATCCTCAGACTGGTTACTGAAAAATACAAAGGAGGCATAAAAGTATGGCTAAACTGTTCTTGACCTTGGCGTGCAGAGAC
>JAZFTZ010000057.1:0-4088 GCA_036446955.1 Thermodesulfobacteriota bacterium | reverse complement strand
TCAATACCGGCTCGGTGCCCGAAGGTCTTATCAGCAACCAGCTCCCATCCTGAAAAAAATATTTTAACCCATCTACCCGGATCAGTCTACCAACATTGAACCGGCAGTCGGGCAGTCCTCCCGAACCGGCTCCGGGTTGATGCCCCCGAATCCCGGATCATATTTACTATTAATCTCCCTTATTTTCACCTTGGTGCCGGAAAAGAGCTGGCTCATAATCCCGCTGGCAGAGCCAAACATCGGGTTGACCAACACCTTCACAGGTGCCCTGCTCAATTTGACGTCCACCTGTCCATGCCTGAAGGCCGGACTCGAACGACCCCGGCCTCAACCCCGCTCCGCACCCGTTCCATCTAACCTCGTGGCTCCTAATCGAAAATGCCCGCCAAAATGTTTTTGGCTTTACCGAAGCCGGGCTGGAAAAAGGTGTGATAAAAGCTTGTATCACCCCCTCGAGACTAGTTCCAGCTGCTACTGCGAAGGGCTGACGAAGCCACCACCGACGGGCCCCAGAAACCCGGTAGAGCAACAACCGGTATCCCAGGCGGCTGTACACCGGCCAAAGCATTGGCCATCGATTGGGCTATGCCGGCTGCCTGATCAGGAAACGTATTGGTCAACTCAGCCCGAACAAGCTCATTAATATCAGACATATCCTAGCCGCGTATTCGATGCTAACAGCCATGATCGCCCGCCTGACAATTCTCTATTTAGCAAGTATCATGCCAGATTATTCTAGTTGAGCGGGAATGGTTGATATGGGTTGGGGGGAGGCGAAAACCTTTAAGGCGCGAGGCCCTCGGCTTCCAGAAAATCGAGCAGTTTTTGCCTGTCTTCCTTAGCAATAATGTCTATGGAAACGCCTATAAGGTAACAGGGTTCCGTACCCACCCTTAAATACCATTCGGCGCTGGCTTGAAGCGAGATATTTTGCGGCGGAGAACCAGACAGGGTTAATTCAATATCAAGCAAATTGGGACACCAAGCCGTCTGGCTCAAGTCCCCGATAACGCTCAGCTCGTCCAAAGAGATGAAGGGAGCCCGGATCCTAAGCCCACCAAAGGAGATATCAGTTACCAGGATTCGCTCCCGCCTGGAGACGCAAGCTTGCTGCAAGGAATGGATGATCTGCAAAGTTCCCTCAAGGGAGGTCTCCCTACGTTTCCACTTCCGACGTTCACGACGGCGTATGGCCGCCTGAGGATCGATCGCCATATCTATTATCTCCTGATAGGCCTTATCCTTGCTAATCTTGCCCGCGGCCAGATCATCCACAATCCTTCTTATCTCGATGGATAGATCGACAACTTCTCGTTTCATTGCTTGCCCTTTGCTGGATGATGGCAAAGTGATCTGCCTTTGTCAAGGGAAACGGAGGCAAGGTTACGTTATTGGGAAACCCGCTGGGCGCTCCCAGGCAAATAGGGCGAAATAATTTCTAAAAGAAACTAGTAGGTTGCGAGACTAAACCAAGGGACAAAAGCCGAAGGCGTAAAGACAGCTGTCAGTCCACGCTTCTTAGCCCCCCAGAGGGACCAGGGTGTTATTGTGGGGGAAACCTTATCTGGGGGGAACCCTTTACAAAGTGTCCCCCCCACAGAGGGGCCCACGGCCCCGTCTCCCTGGAAAGACTTTTATCTTGACAGCTTGACGCAGTTTTAGCAGAATAAGATGGAGATTCAATAGAATAATCAGGAAAGTATCGCTTCGACCTGGAAAAGACCAACTGCCTTGGTCTAAACCGGTTGATCAGGGGGATTAAATAAGGAGGAATCAGGGATGAAGAAGTTTGTGCTTGCAATATTTAGTCTATTTATTCTCTGGCAATTTACTTTGTCAATGGCCACAGCCCAGGAGCTCCTTCGCTGGGGCACTATCACGGCACGAAACCCCTATTACGGTTTAACCTTCCATGTCGCCGAGGAAAAAGGATTCTGGAAGGAAGCCGGACTCAAGACTGATTGGCGTCCCTTCCGGGGCAGCAGGCTCATATATAAAGGACTAACCGCGGGGGTCCTGGATGTGGGCATGTCAACCATAACCTCGGTCATACCGGCCATCGCCCGAGGTGTCCCCATAATCGTAGCGGCTGACCTTCAGACCAAGCAGGACTTTATCGTCTGGGTCAAGCCGGACAGCCCTATAAAAAAGCCAACCGGCCTTAAGGGAAAAACCCTGGGCGTCACCAGGCTGGGCGGCGCGACCCACGCCTATTCGATGGTGCTGTTCAGGAGCATCGGGCTGGAAAATCAGGTTAAAATCGTTGGTTCTGGAGGCATTAGCCAGGCGGTGGCCGCGTTCAGGTCCGGCAAGATAGATGCGATAATATATCCTATCAATACGGTAGCAACGCTTATAAGCCGAGGACACGCCAGAAAACTCGTCTCTATAAGTGATTACTTGCCCAAAGAGCGGGTGAATATCGTTATCTACCCCCGAACAGCCATAGTGGAGAAAAAACCTCAGGCAATGAAGAAGGCCATTGGGGTGGTATTGAAGTCTTTGAATTATGTGCTGGCGCATCGAGAGTGGTCCCTGGAAAAGATGAAAACGGTCAGCAAGTACAATAGGAAGGAAGCCGAGATGGTATTCGCCTCTATGGGTGCCGGCAAGCACGGTAAGATAAATAAAAAGGGAGTGGAAAACGCCTTGAAGTTCCTGGTCGAGTTCGGAATCATCAAGAAAGATAAGGCGCCACCCCTGAATAAGATATATACCACACAGTTCACCGGCGAGATGTAAGCTGAAGTTGGTGCGGCCCTTTTAGTTAAAGCATCAGTGAAGGAGATAATAAAGATGGATAAAGAGAGCAACTACATCCGCACCAGTGTGAGCCAGGAAGCCGAGTTCCAAGGGGGAAGGTTCAACCCGAAGACGGTATTCGAGAATGAGCGAGTGAAGGTAATCCTGGCCTACTTCAAGGCAGGCCAGTTCATCCCGGTCCATACCCCCAACATTGACCTGGTGCTCTGCGTGATTGAGGGCCAGGGAGAGATGGCTGCCGACCAGGACCGCTTCCCGCTTAAGCCCGGCGACCTGGTGGTGGTGCCCAAGGGCGTGCCCCGAGGTGTGAGGGCCGGAAGCGATATGGTAATATTGCATACAGTTACTCCGCCCCCGGCCGCTGAGGACCACGCCCAGGTCAGGGCGAAATTGCAGCAGGGCCGATTCGACTGAAGGGCAAAGAAACAGAGCCTCAACCTTCTGCACCATTGGCAGCAAGACTTTCTTATTCGGTTTAACATTCAAATTGCCCGGGCTAGCGGGTGCGCGTGCTTGTGAGGATGAACAGGAGGACACCGCCTACGATCAAGATGGCACCATCCAGGAGCACGGCCTTAAAGAACAGGGCCGGGACGATGCCGATCTTGTTCAGTGGCTCCATCTTGTAGGGGTCCATCTTCGTGAGGGTATCGGACGTAACGTAGACTACCGCGACCATCATGGCCAAAGCAACAATCCCTCGCAGGATTAGCCTCACCTTTTCCATGGGAATACCCCCAGTTATTTAGGAAAGGGTTGAACGGTAACTTACGCCCTCACATTAAAGCGAGGACGTCTGCGCCTGGACAGCCTTCCATTTTATCGTGAAGTCTTTTTAGCCCGCGCAAGAGATTGATATTGCAGGCCCATCGCGGGCGGCCCCTGACTCCCCGGCCTTAGGAGAAAATAATATTCACATTTCCCGGCGCCCGCCGGCTCGAGGCCAACAGCTCTTACGAATGAGGCATTCCCGGATCCAGCTCCACCCCCAGGGCATCGGCGACACGGTCGAAATAGTTGAAGAAGCCGGCGATCTGGGCCACATGCAGAATGGCCGCGTCCGATAGGTCCTCGGCCTTCAGGGCATCCACGTCCTCTCTTTTCATCTCGCTGGGGTTTGTGGTCATCTTTCGGGAGAATTCCAGGATGGCCCTGGTCTTTGAGTCCAGGGCGGCTTTTCGGTAATCCTCCTTTAACAGCCGGACCAACTCGTCATCACCTGTTTCCTTACGGAGCAACTCTCCGTGGGCGGCAATTCAGTAATGGCAGACGTTTATAACCGAGACCACCAGGGCGATTGACTCCCGCTGGGCCCGGGTTAACTC
>JAZFTZ010000056.1:0-2363 GCA_036446955.1 Thermodesulfobacteriota bacterium | reverse complement strand
AAGCCTTCCGACCTTATACCCGAGATGCAGGGCCGGTTTCCCATTCGGGTGGAGCTGGATTCGCTGGGAGAGAAGGAGTTTGTCCGTATCCTCACCGAGCCGGACAACTCCTTGGTAAAGCAATATACCGCATTGATGGCTACCGAGGGGGTGGAGCTGGTATTTACTCCCGAGGCGGTCTCTGAGATCGCCCGCCTGGCGGCTCAGGTAAATGAAAGGACGGAGAACATCGGCGCCCGTCGTCTGCATACGGTGATGGAAAAGCTGGTTGAGGATATATCTTTCCGGGCACCGGAGCTGGCCGACTCCAGGATCGAGATTACCGATCAATATGTGCGGGAGCGCCTGGAAGAACTGATGAAGGATGAGGATCTGAGTCGCTATATTCTATAATTATTTGAGCTCGATTGAATGACGGACATGCAAAGTCTCATAGATAAGGCCGATGTGTTGACCGAGGCGCTGCCTTATATCAGGGCTTTCTACGGAAAGACGGTGGTGATTAAATACGGCGGCGCGGCCATGGTGGACGATGACCTCAAGCGAGATTTTGCTTCCGATGTTGTCCTGCTAAAGTATATCGGTATCAACCCGGTGGTAGTCCATGGCGGTGGCCCCCAGATCGACCAGACATTGAAGAAGCTGGGAAGGGAATCGGTCTTTGTGGACGGCATGAGGGTCACCGATCAATTCACTATGGAAGTGGTGGAGATGGTACTCACCGGCAAGGTCAGCCAAGAGATTGTGGCCATGATCAACCAGATGGGCGGGGCGGCAGTGGGCCTTTCCGGAAAGGACGGCGCGTTGATCAGGGCCAGGAAATTAGATAAGTCGCGCTCAAACCAGACTGACCTGGGCCTGGTGGGAGAGGTGGAAGAGGTCATCCCCGATATTCTCCACAGTCTAGATAGCAGTCGATTTATACCGGTTATCGCGCCGGTCGGGGTGGATGCCAGCGGCCAAACATTGAACATCAATGCCGACCTGGTGGCCGCTAAACTGGCCGCGGCGCTTAGAGCTGCCAAGCTGGTTTATCTTTCCGACGTTAGCGGTGTAAACGACGAAGAGGGCAAGCTGATCTCGTCTCTGGTAACCAGCCGTGCCCGGGAGATGGTCCAAAGCGGCACCATCGCCGGAGGTATGATACCCAAGGTGGAACATTGTCTATTGGCCCTTTCCGAGGGGGTGGGCAAAACCCATATCATTGATGGCCGGGTGAAACATGCCGTCCTGTTGGAGATATTTACCGACAAGGGTATTGGAACAGAGATCAAGACCGACTGATGGTTCAGCAGGTTGCCTTATTTGATATCTGGGTTTTCTTGAATTTGCAAAGAAACGGGATATGACCAATAAAGAGCTGGACGACCTCTATCGCAAGTACGTTATGCACACCTACTCCAACTATCCGGTAGTGCTGACAAGGGGAGAGGGATGCCGGGTCTGGGACGTGGAAGGCAAGGAATACCTCGACTTTCTAGCTGGCATCGCCGTATGCAGCCTGGGCCACTGCCATCCCAAGCTGGTGGCCGCGGTTAAAGACCAGGTCTCCAAACTGATTCATATCTCCAACTGGTATTTAAACGAGCCCCAGATACGGCTGGCCCAGCTTTTGGTGGAGAATTCCTTTGCCGACCGGGCCTTCTTTTGCAACAGCGGGGCGGAGGCCAACGAGGCGGCTATAAAGCTGGCCCGCAAATGGGCTAAGGAGACAAAGGGCCGGGAGTGCTATGAGATCATCTGCATAGATCTGGCCTTTCACGGGCGCACTCTGGCCACCATAACCGCCTCGGGACAGGAAAAGCTTCATCAAGGGTTTGAACCCCTGGTGCCTGGTTTTAAGTACGTTCCTTTTAATGACCTGGATGCCCTGCGCCAATTACTGGGCCCGGCCACGGCAGCGATTATGATTGAGCCTATATTAGGGGAGAGCGGCATAATATTGCCTGAGCAAGGTTATCTGAAAGAGATTCGCCATCTCTGTGACCAGCAAGGTCTGCTGCTTATTCTGGACGAGGTTCAGATGGGCCTGGGACGCACCGGCAGCCTGTTTGCTTACCAGCAGTTCGATTTCACCCCTGATATCATGACCCTGGCCAAGGCCCTGGGAGGCGGAGTGCCCATAGGAGCAATGCTGGCAAAGGAGGAGGTGGCCTCCCATTTCGGGCCCGGAACCCATGGCTCCACCTTTGGGGGTAACCCACTGGTCTGCGCGGCCGCCATTGTCAGCTTTAATCTCCTTCTCGAGGATGGCGTTCTGGACAATAGTCGGCGCCAGGGAGCTTACCTGTTGCAAAAACTAAACCAGCTAAAGAGCGAGTTCCCCATAATATCCGAGGTCCGGGGCAAAGGCCTGGCGGTGG
>JAZFTZ010000055.1:0-4498 GCA_036446955.1 Thermodesulfobacteriota bacterium | reverse complement strand
GTTACGTGCCAGAGATATTGGTATAAGGGTGGAGTTGCTGCCCGTTCTTTGGATAGTCCTCCATTTGGTTAAGACGGTGGGGGGGATGGCGGGAGGAATCTTGTCGGACAGGATAGGTCGGCAGCGGGTGATCGTCGCCGGATGGATGGTTTATGCCTTGATCTACGTTGGCTTTGCCTATGCCCATATCCCTTTACATATCTGGGGGCTGTTTGCTCTCTATGGTCTGTACTACGCTCTTACTGAAGGGGCGGAACGAGCCCTGGTAGCTGACCTGGTTCCTGGCGAACTCAGGGGGACCGCGTTCGGCGCCTATAATTTCGCTATCGGGATAGGGGCCTTGCCTTCCAGTGTAATCATGGGAATCATCTGGCAGAGATATGGCGCGGCAGCCGCCTTCTCCTTTGGCGCCACGTTAGCGATTGTTGCCGCTTTCTTGCTGTTGGTGTTGATACCGGCTGGAATAGGGAGAAAAGAAAAATGAGGCGCTTCGCGTCCATCGATGTGGGAAGCAACACCCTGAGGTTACTGATTGCTGAAGGTGACTCCCAGGGGTTTAAAAGCAGCTTGCTCAGGAAAAATGTCATAACCCGTCTGGGAGGAGGATTTGATGAGGATAACGGGTTGCACCCCGACTCGGTGGAGCGGACCCTGTCGGGCTTGCAGCAGTTCCGCCACCTGCTGGTTGACTATCAGGTAGAGAGGGTAAGAGCGGTAGCCACCCACGTTGTTCGAAAAGCCGGCAACCAGGCCTTTTTTCTGGCCAAGGTCAAGGAAGAAACCGGGTTGGTCATGGAGGTCATCGACAGCAAACGGGAGGCCCAGCTGACCTTGACTGGGGTGATGGCCAGTCTGAAGGAGTTGCAACCTCCGTTTGTTGTTTTTGATATCGGAGGCGGCAGTACCGAGTTTACCTTCGTATCCCCCCTGGACCGGCCTGACAGCGTAAGTCTCCCCTTAGGTGTGGTCAGCTTAACCGAGACCTACCTCGATTCCGATCCACCGGCACCCGAACAGATGGCGGCATTGGAAAGGGAAGTCGCCCGATTGGTGGTCCAGGCCGAGACAGCCCTGTCCTGTCCTGGCAAGGACCTAGACGAGAGAGCCCTGGCATTAGTAGGTTGCGGCGGCACGGTCACCACGCTGGCAGCCATGGAACAACAACTTGCCGGCTACGACCCAGACAGGGTCAACGGGTTCACTCTGAGCTCCGAACAGGTCCGCAAACAGTACCGACTAATGGCTGCTATGCCCATGAATCGGAGAAAAGAACTGACCGCGCTGGAACCCGGGCGGGAGGATATCATCCTGGCCGGTTGCGCCATTGTGCTGGCAACGATGGATAACTTTGGCTCTGAAAGGGTAATAGTGAGCGATGCCGGCCTGCTGGAGGGTGTTTTAATAGAGCTTTTTTGAGCCGAGAAGGAAACTGATGGGAGCATTTTTCGTCTTTTATTATAAACTATTGATTTTAAAAGATAAACTTCTGCACAAAAAATAGGCAATTTGTTTAAGCCCTTTGCCAACTGCATGCTGGGAAAAGTTTTCCACAGAGTTTACCCGAAAATATCCACAGTTTCTGTGGAAAGAGGGGATCACTTTTTTTTATCTTCCCAGAGCTGCTCCATCTCTTCCAGGCTTGCCTGTTTTAAACTCTTGCCCTGTTCGCTGAGCCGTTTCTCTACATATTCAAATCGATCGATGAATTTGGCAATGGTTTTACTGAGAGCATCATCAGGGTCGACTTGAACAAACCGAGACAGGTTGACCAGAGAGAAGAAAATGTCGCCCAGCTCTTCTTTTAGCTGTCCCTGGTCTTTGCTTTGCAAAGCGGACTCGAACTCGGATAGCTCTTCTTTTACCTTTTCTAGCACGTCCTCAGCCTTTTGCCAGTCAAAACCAACGGCGGCAGCCCTCTCGCTCACTCTCTTAGCTCTTAGCAAAGCGGGCAAGCCTTTAGGGACAGCACTAAGCAGGGAGGCGGGTGAACCTTTGTTCTCTTCCACCGCTTTTATTCGCATCCAGTTTTCCAATACCTGGGCACTGGTCTTCGCTTCGACCTGGCCAAAGACATGGGGATGGCGACGGACCATCTTGTTGTAGATACCGTCGATTACCGCGCCGATATCAAATTTGCCTTCTTCCTCGAAGATTCGGGCCAGAAACAATATTTGAAAGAGCAGGTCACCCAGCTCCTCTTCGAGCTTTTCCGGGGAGGATTCTTCAATGGCTTCCAGCACCTCATATGCTTCCTCCAACAGATAGGTCTTAAGAGTATGACTGGTTTGCTCTTTGTCCCAGGGACAACCAGGTTTTCCCCTGAGCCTGGCCATCAGCTTAACCAGTTTAGCGAACTTCTCGTCTAACCGTTCCATTAACTTTTACCTCTCACCCCTGGTTAACCCTTACCATAGGACAAGTAAACCCGTCAACGAACATGGCTGCTGAATGTGTGGGGGAGAACCCTTTACAAAGGGTTTCCCCCACAAAACACCCGGCCCCGTTTTCCAGGGAGTGCTAGCTGTGTTTCATAGCGGGATGCCGGTCGGCCAACTCTAAGCTTCCCCTTTGGCTGGAACTGTGCTATTTAAAACTAAGGTAGTAGATAAAAGGGAAGGGCAGTACAGAGCTAGATGGAGACGCAAAGGATAAGGAATTTCTGCATCATTGCCCATATTGACCACGGCAAATCAACTTTAGCGGATCGGTTGTTGGAGTACACCGGTGCGCTCAGCCCCAGGGAGATGATGGAACAGGTCCTGGATACCATGGACCTGGAACGGGAGCGGGGCATCACCATCAAGGCCCATCCTGTCCGCCTCTTTTACGAGCGGAAAGAGGACGGTCAAGTCTATATGCTGAACCTCATAGATACACCAGGGCATGTGGATTTTAGCTATGAGGTATCTCGGAGCCTGGCTGCCTGTGAAGGGGCGTTGTTGTTGGTCGATGCCGCCCAAGGGGTGGAGGCCCAGACCGTAGCTAACGCGGCTCTAGCCCTGGATATGGGGCTGTCAATAATTCCAGTGATAAATAAGATAGACCTTAAGAACGCGGACCCCGAAGGGGCTAAGGAGCAAATCGAGGATTTGATCGGCCTGAGTCGAGAGGAGATCATCCTGACCAGCGCAAAGGAGGGTATAGGAACGGAAAAGGTCCTGGAAGCCCTGGTAACCAGGGTTCCTTTTCCCAGTAGCAAGGCAACGAATCCTCTACGAGCGATGATATTTGACTCCTGGTTCGACCCTTACCAGGGTGTTATCTGTGTGGTGCGTGTCTTCGATGGACAACTAAATAAAGGCGATAGGATTAAGCTCATGTCCGGTGGCCGGGTATATGAGGTGCAAAAGTTGGGGGTATTTACCCCTAAGCTTCTGTCCGGGGATAGCCTGCTGGCCGGCCAGGTCGGTTTTGTGATCTGCGGGATAAAGGTTCTGTCCGATACCAAGATCGGTGATACTATGACGCTGGCTGACCGACCTGCCACTACCCCGCTGCCCGGATTTCGGTTACTTAAGCCAATGGTCTTCAGCGGCCTTTACACAATAGATGCGGGCGATTATCAGGTGTTGAGAGATGCCTTGGGCAAACTGAGTCTTAATGACTCCTCCTTCTCCTTCGAGCCCGATACCTCCCAGGCGCTGGGGTTCGGTTTCCGCTGTGGTTTTTTAGGCACTCTTCATATGGAGATAGTTCAAGAGAGGTTGGAAAGGGAGTATAACTTGGGTTTAATTACCACCAGCCCCTCAGTCCTTTACCGGGTTACCAAGACCGATGGAGAACTGGTGTTGGTGGAGAGCCCGGCCAAAATGCCCCCTGCCGGACAGATTGAGAAGATAGAAGAGCCCTTCATTCGGACATCCATTATCTTGCCTGACACCTATTTGGGCCCGGTGTTGAAATTGTGCCAGGAGAGAAGGGGGAGCCAGAAAGCGATCCGATACCTGGCCCAAAATAAGGTCATCGTTGACTATGAACTGCCTTTAAGCGAGATTGTTCTCGACTTTTACGACCGGCTGAAATCGCTCTCCAGAGGCTACGCCTCTATGGATTACGACCCTTGCGGCTGGAAGCAAGCAGACCTGGTGCGCCTTGATATACTGCTAAATGGCGAGCTTGTGGACTCCATGTCTTTTATCGCGCACAGGGAGCGGGCCTATTCCCGGGGCAAGGAACTGGTGGAAAAGTTGAAGCAACTCATTCCCAGACAACTTTTTGAGGTGGCTATTCAGGCGGCTATTGGTTCCCGGGTTATCGCTCGGGAGACAGTGAAGGCGCTTCGTAAAAACGTTACCGCCAAATGCTACGGCGGAGACATCAGCAGAAAAAGGAAGCTGCTCACGAAGCAAAAGGAGGGGAAGAAGCGGATGAAGCAAGTTGGTCGGGTAGAAATACCCCAAGAGGCGTTTCTAGCGGTTCTGAAGGTAAGCTAGAATGGAAACTAACAGCAAATATAAGAAATTAATCAAAGAGGCCGGGCAGGGCTTGAAACAAAAGA
>JAZFTZ010000054.1:0-3483 GCA_036446955.1 Thermodesulfobacteriota bacterium | reverse complement strand
AGTACTGTCGGCAGTAAGCTGGACAAGACCTGACCCGACTGTGTTTATTAAGAACAGGCTGAAGCGGCCCTTGGAAACTCCGGTGAATGCTATCTTATCTCCCCGAGGAGACCAGACGGGCGAAGCGTTATAACGACCTTTAAAGGTCAACCTTCGGGCTTTTGAGCCATTCGCCTTCATTATATAAATCTGCGGTCTGCCCGAACGGTCGGAGACAAAAGCTAACTGCTTACCATCAGGGGACCAGTGGGTGGAGACATCGATTCCCCAATGATTGGTAAGCCTTCTGAGGTCGGAGCCGTCCACCTTCATGGTATAGACCTCGGGGTTGCCATCTTTTGTCAATGTCAAAACTATCCGGTTAGCTGGCGCGGACCAGCGGCCTCCCAAGTTAAGTCCGGGCCAACGAGATAGGCGAATGACCTTCCCCCCATCCAGGCCGGCCAGATAAAGGTCGGGATTGCCGGAAACGTATGAGGTGAATAGAAGTTTCTCGCCGTCTGGAGACCAACTGGGAATCACACTTATAGAGTCGTTATGGGTGAGGCGTCTGACATTATAGCCATCGTAATCCATAATGAATATCTCTTTGGCCTTGCCCACCTCCCCCACGAAAGCTATCTTGGTATCGAAGATTCCTTTCTCACCGGTAAACGTGGCGATAATCTCATTGGCAAATTTGTGGGCCATCCTTCGCCAATCGGACAGAATACCTGAGTAGCGCACGCCACTGATCTGATTATGGCGATAGACGTCGTATAGACGGAACTCCGCTTTCAGCTCCTGATTGCGAATGTAAAGGCCGCCTTTCACCAGGGCCTCCGCCCCTATGGCTGACCAATCTCGAAAATCGGTCTGGTTCTTGGTTATACCTGCCCGCCTGGGGTCCTCCAAAAACAGCGCCGGGTCGAGCAACTGAAAAAGGCCGGACATCTCTAAATCATTGGAGATAACCTCCTGGATCTTCTTTCGCAATCCCTGGACATCGTAACCTAGACCCAGATTCTTAAACTCAGCAATAGCAAGCGGGAGTCGCCGGAAACTGGGGGAGGTTATGTCCAAATATACCTTTGGCTGACCAAAAGCCAGCCCGTTGAAGAACATAACCGAGATCAGCAGCAAGAAGGCCCACCAAACTCTCATGATTTACTCCACCCCTTCGGGTCTAAACCGAAACCCTAATTCCATGTACTCCCCTTCATACTCCTCGGGCAAAGCCGGCAACGGAGCAGCTTTAGCGATAGCCCTGAGCACAGTATCATCATAGCGCCGATTGCCTGATCCCTCCTCCACCCTGGTGTCAGCCAAAGTTCCGTCCCTTCTTATCTTGATTGCGACAATAGTAATAAGATTTCTCTCATCAGTCAACCCATCGGGAAGAACCCAGGCGGTATGCACCTTTTTCCGCACCATGTTCAAATAAAGTTTGAACCTCAGGTTATAAAGCGCCGGTCTCACCGAGCCCCCTCGAACCCCCACCACCCGGGGAGAACTTACCGGCTTAGGCGCAGGCTTGGGCTCAGGTTCTTTAAGGCTCTCCCGGGTCTTGGAAAGCAATGCCCGCTCTCGCTCCTGCTGTTGGGCCATCCATTGGCGCCGCCTTTCCTCAATCTTCTTTTGTTCCTCCTTCTTTGAGGCAGGTTGTTTCTGCTTTGTTTCCCTTCGAGAAACTGATTCCACCGGGGGAGCCTCGCTCCGCTTTGGCTTCAGCTTTGGTTTCGCGGGCGAGGAGGATATGAGCTTTGCCGGCTTGCGCGCGGCCAGGTCCAGCCTTCGGGCTCTCTTTACCGGCTGCCTGGTTACTCTCTTGGCAACCTCTCGGCGTTTAGGTCTGGCCCTAACCACTTTGGCCTTTCGGGCCGGTTTGGATCTGGGGACCCTTTTCTTACTCACCTTGGCCACCGGCTTGGCCTTTTTGAGCACCGGCTTGGCCTTTTTGACCACAACCGCCGATTTAGACGCCCTGGGAAGCTGAGGCTCCACAAAGCTCACCGTCATCACCGGGGCGTAAAATATTCTCTTTCTTTGGGGAATCCCAGGCAAAACGACCAGTAGCGCCAGGGCGACCAGGTGAACAATCAGGGAGGCCGCAACCATTCGGGATAGGTTGGGGCCTCCCCGATCCTTTCTGCTTTCCTGCCTGCTAGCGACGGTCACGGTCGGGTTCCAGAGGTTGAGTTATCATTCCCAATTGCTTTATGCCAGCAGCCCTGACTTCCGCCATGACTTCCATAACCATGCCGTAGGGGACCTGCTCATCGGCGCGGAATAAGAGCTCTTTCTTGGCCCGGGCTTCCATGAGTCGGATCAGCTTCTTCTTTAAATCCTTAAGCTCTATGGGCAACCGGTTAATGTATACCTGGCGCTCCTTATTAATAGTTAAGACCAGGCTATCTTCCGCGGTCTTCACCGTGGTAGTCTTCGTCCTCGGGAGCTCAATGTCCACCCCCTGCACCATCATCGGCGCAGTTACCATAAAAATAATCAGTAATACCAGCATAACGTCCACAAACGGGGTTACGTTTATCTCTGACATCAAACGGGCTGAATTTCTTTGATCGGCAACCAACTTGCTTGCCCCTAAACGCGTTTAGAGAGGTTTCTCTCCACCAGGTTTAAAAACTCGTTGACGAAGTTAGCCAACTCAACCGCCATACGGTTGATCCGATTTGTGTAATAGTTGTAGCCCACCACCGCCGGGATGGCCGCGGCCAGACCGGCCGCGGTGGCCACCAGCGCCTCGGAAATCCCTGGCGCCACCACCGCCAGGGTCGCCTGGCCGGTAATGCCAATACTTTTAAAGGTTGACATAATGCCCCACACGGTGCCGAAAAGACCGATAAAGGGGCAAATGCTCCCGGTAGTGGCCAAAAAACCCAATGCCCGTTCCAGGCGCATCGTCTGGTCAGCCTCCGCGCCCTTGACGCTGCGGCTTAGGTTGTCCATCCCGCGAATCTCTTCAGTCAACAGATTTTCGCCCTCTGGCCCAGGATTGCTGCGGTTCTTTCCTATCTTGATAAGTTCTCGATATCCCGCTCGGTAGGTCTCCGCCAGCGGGCTATGGGACAAACTGAGTGAGGCTTGATAGATTTGATCCAGCCGGCTGCCTTCTCTAAAGAAGCGGGAAAATATCCGACTTTGCCTGCCAGCCTTCTTGAGGAAACGGTACTTGTAAATGATGATAGCCCAACTCATGACCGAGAAGAACAGCAGCAACACCAGAACAAAAGCCACTACCGGATCCATACTCAGCATGTACTGTAGCAGAGAACCTTTCTCGCCGCCCAAAAGCTCAATATTCATGATGTCCAGCTAACCTCGGCCTCCCGCTTGTTAGGCATGTAAAACTTTAATCCACCTAACCAAACATGTCAACAGATTTCGGCTATCGTCTTTATATTGTTGTTCTAAACCATAGTCAGCCTCCCAGGGGCCGAGGGCCCCTCTGTGGGGGAGAACCTTCTCTGGGGAAAACCCTTTGCA
>JAZFTZ010000053.1:0-9556 GCA_036446955.1 Thermodesulfobacteriota bacterium | reverse complement strand
CCACTAGCTCAATCGGCTCAAGGCAAGCGCTTAATGGGGACCGGCCAGGCAGGTTGATCTTTTCAATCCCCCTTTCTGGTTAGGATTTCTGGAGACGAACAAGGGTTTGGGCAGGCGTTTGACGCTTACAAGAGTGTTCATCTTTCGCGATGAGGTTTTGTCGTTGACAAGCTCGGAGGAGTCTGCTTATAAGATGAACCTGGAGGTCAGCATATGGAAGAACCGACAATTATTGGTCAACCGTTTCCTCAGTTGGATGCTGTTTCGCTGGCCGATGGAACGGCGGAGTTTTGCAGCGACATCCGATTGCCTGGGATGCTCTATGGCAAGATATTGCGCAGCCCGCTGGCTCACGCTCGGGTGATGAATATCGATACCAGTCGGGCGGAGAGACTCCCTGGGGTAAAGGCGGTGATAACCGGTCAGGATACCTCGGGGGTGGCTTACAGCTACTGGGTGGAGCTTCTGGATACGACTTTGTTAGACAAACACCCCCTGGCCATGGAAAAGGTACGCTATGTGGGCGATGAGCTGGCCGCGGTGGCGGCCATTGACGAGGAGATCGCCAAGGAGGCCCTGGAATTGATCACGGTCGATTACCAAGAGTTGCCCGCGGTTTTCGACCCGGAGGAGGCCATGGACGCGGGCGCGCCTTTGCTTCACGCTAAGGAGCGCAACATCAGTGTGGAGATGCATCTGAATCATGGGGAGGTAGAGAGAGAGCTGGCTCGGGCCGACTATATTCGGGAGGAGCGATTCGTCTCACCCGCGGTGGGGCACTGTCAGCTGGAAGGGCACAACTGCCTGGTCAGTTGGGAGGGGGACAAGATTACCATCTGGTCGGCCACCCAGTCGCCCATTTCCATCAGGACCCATTTATCCCGCATGTTGGGCATTTCCCCCAGCAAGGTGCGGGTGATAACTCCCCATGTGGGAGGCGGCTTCGGCGGTCGGGCGGAGATGTTAGGCTTCGAATATTGCACTGCTTTGCTCTCCTTGAAGACGGGTCGGCCGGTGAAGACCAACCTGGACCGGGAGGAGGTTTTTTCCGCCACTCGGGTGAGGCACCCTCAGGTCGTCTATTTGAAGACCGGGGTCAAAAAGGATGGGACTATACTGGCCCAGGAAGCCAGGTTGATCTCAAACAACGGGGCGTACAACGGCTGGGGGCCGGTGGGCCTATTTCTGAGCACCACCTTTCTGACCGCGCCCTTTCGTATTCCCAACTTTAAATGTGATTCCTATCTGGTCTATACCAATACCCCTATAGGTGGCCCCATGCGCGGGTTTGGCGCGCCCCAGGTGCGCTTTGCCGCGGACAGCCACCTGGATGGGATTGCCCGGGAGTTGGGCCTGGATATTGCCGAGATAATGCTTAAGAACGCTATCCAACCGGGCGATGAACACGATCATTTCAATGTGACCAGCTTCGGCGTCTCCGAAGCCATTGCCAAGGCCACTCAGATGGCCAACTGGAAGGCCAGGCGAGGGAATTTAGGCCCGGCTCGGGGGTTGGGGATTGGCTGTCACATCCACGAGTCTGGCGCACACCGCAACCCGTACATGGGCTTTACCGCTGAAGTTAGGGTGCATGAGGACGGTAGGGTAACCTTACTGACCGGTGCCGTCGACGTAGGCCAGGGTGCCAGGACGGTGCTGGCGCAGATAGTAGCCGAGGAATTTGGCGTCAGGTTGGAGGATGTGGTTGTTGCCCGCCAGGATACCGAGGTTACGCCGTTGGACCACGGCACCTTCTCCAGCCGGGTGACCTTCTGGACCGGCAACGCGGTAAAGGCGGCCGCGGCCGATGCTAAAAGAAAGTTGCTTGAAGCCGCGGCTCAGAAGTTGGAGGCCAACCCCCAGGACCTGGTGGCCAGAGACAGGCGGGTGTTCGTGAAGGGGACCCCGGAGAAGGGACTTCCCATGGATGAGGCGGTTAGCTGCTACAATTTGTTGAGCAAAGGGGATACCCTGGTGGGCCATGGCTTTTTTTCCTTGCCGGTCAACAAAATAAATTTATCTACCGGTGAAGGACGCCATTCCAGCCCATTGAGTTCCGGAGCCACTGTGGCCGAGGTGGAGGTGGATACCGAGACCGGTATGGTGAAAGTGATCAGACTGATTACCGCCCATGATTGCGGCCGGGCCCTTAATCCTCTCGCGGTTGAGGGCCAGCTAAACGGGGCGGTGTTGATGGGAAAAGGTTACGCCCTCTCAGAACACCTTTGCTGGGAGGGGGGCAGCACCATGAATGCTTCCTTCACTGATTACCGTCTTCCCAGCGCGGCCGACACGCCCGAACTTTCCCCGATAATCGTGGAGTCTCCTGACCCGCTGGGCCCTTTCGGCGCGAAAGAGTGCGGCGAAGGGCCGTTGATCTCGGTCGCGCCGGCGCTAGCCAACGCAGTTAATAACGCCCTGGGGGTGAGAATAAAGGAACTTCCTCTGACACCTGAGAAGGTGTTGAAGGCTTTGGAGAAGGCCCGGGGATAATCTTCCGGTTTGGTGAGCAAGAAAAGGCGGGAGGGGTTGAGTTTATGGCCGATGCCGGTTTCGATGCCCTAGTTATCGGCGGTGGCACCCATGGCCTGATCGTGGCCAATTACCTGGCCAAGTACGGCGGCATGAAAGTCGGCCTGTTCGAGGCCCGGCCGGAACTTGGTGGCGGTCTGGGCTGCGAGGAGGTGGCGCCCGGATTCGTAGCCAACACTCACGCCGCCTCGTTGAGTGGTTATTATACCTGGCCGCTGGAAAGGGATTTACCCTTGAAGGAAAAAGGGTTTGAATATATTCCCTATGAGGCCACCCGAGGGGTTATCTTCAAGGAGGATAATTCCTGCTTATGCATATACTCTTCCAGCAAAGACCCCACTGGGGAGCTGACCGCCGGGCAGATTCAAAGATTCTCCTCCCGGGATGCAGACACCTGGTTGTGGCTTACCGGACTTTTCTATAAGCGGCTGCGCGCCACGGTGCTGCAATATATGTTCAATCCCCCTAGCCCGCCCGGCGTTCCCAGCCTGGTGGAGACGACTTTCCAGGAGTTGGTTAAGGAGTATCCTGAGCGGCTCGACCCTTCCATGGCAGTCAGGTCGGAGATCGAGTTTCTGCGCGACCTGTTCGAGAGCGATGCCGTTGTCGCCGGCCTCTCCCGGCTCTTGCACTCGGCCACCGGCACCAGCCCGGATGTGGGAGGTCAGGGCATGAGCCTTCTTTTTCGCCTTTTGCTCACCCTGACCGAGACGGGTACCTGGCGGGGCGGCACCCACAGTTTGGCCCATGTCTTGAGCCGGATTTTCGTAGAGGGCGGTGGCGAGTTCTTCACTAAACAGCCAGTTAAGAAGGTGATTATTGAGAATGGCGCGGCCCGGGGCATTCGCCTGGCTGACGGCACTGAGGTGGAGGCCAAGAAGTTGGTGGTCAGCACGCTGGACCCGGCCAGCCTTTGCTTCGGCCTGATCGGCAAAGAGCACTTGGCTGGGCGGCTGGCCCGCCGGGTGGCCAACCTGGAGCGCTGGCGTGTCTGCATCACCTGGTATGGCTGGGCGGTGCACGAATTGCCCAACTACCAGGCGGCCCAGATGGAGCCCGATATTAACCGCACCGGCAGAATCAGCTTTATTAGCAAAGACCCCGAGGTCATGATCCGAAACCATGCCCGGCGCCGTGCTGGCCTGATGCCCGATGAGTTGAGCCTGTCTGTTTGGGCGCACACCATAATAGACAAGACTCAGGCTCCGGACGGGAAACACACCCTGGGCTCGGAGGAGTTTGTCCTGCCCGCGCCCTACCTTAGCGATGATGCCTGGAAGCAATTTAAACTCCAGCATGCCGAAGACTGCATCCGGGAATGGCAGCGCTTCGCGCCCAACATGACCTGGGACAACGTAATTGCCTATCTTCCGCTGACGCCTATAGACTGTACCAACTGTGACAACTTCGCCCCGGAAGGCAACTGGGCGGTGATCGACCATATTCCCAGCCAGATGGGGAGGAACCGGCCCGTGCCCGAGCTGGCTCAGTACCGGACGCCGATAAAGAATCTCTATGCCACGGGAGCGGCCTGGCATTACGCCGGCGGTGCCTTTGCCTGCGGGGGATACAATTGTTACAAGGTAATTGCCGAGGACTTCAAGCTCGCCCGTCCGTGGGATAAACAAGGCCGCCCTTTCTAAAAGTTGGTCATGGTCCAGCAATCTCGGCTGGCAGGCTCAGGGAGAAATGGCTGACCAGATTTACGACGCTATCGTAATCGGCGGCGGCACCAGCGGCCTGACCGTGGCCAATTACCTGGCCAAATACGGCGGCTTAAGGACCGCTAACTTCGAGGTCCGGCCCGAGCTGGGCGGCGGCTGGGGCTCAGAGGAGGCCGTGCCCGGGTTCGTGGCTAACACCCATGCCGCCTATGTCAGCTGCTCCTATACCCAACCCTTGGAACGGGACTTTCCTCTGGCCGAGAAGGGCTTCCAGTATATTCCCTACCAGGTAGCCAGCGGGGCTATCTTTCAAGAGGACCATAGCTCGTTTTGCCTGTACTCCCTGGAGGCTGATCCCAGCGGGGAGAGAAGCGCCCACACGCTGGCCCGGTTCTCCTCCAAGGATGCGGACACCTGGCTTTGGCTGTGGCGCCTTTATAAGGAGAGGATGAGGGATGCTATCCTCACCTATAGCTTTAATCCGCCCCCGTTACCAGGGGTAACCAGCCCGCTGGAGGCCACCATTGAACAGCTAAGCCGTGATTGGCCGGACCGGCTGGACCCTTCCCTGGTGGTAAAATCGGAGATAGAGCTATTTCGGGAGCTGTTTGAAAGCGATACGCTTATCGCTGGCTTCTGTCGGTTGCTCCACTCGGCCAGCGGCACCAGCCCGGATGTACCAGGGACCGGCCTGGGAGCATTGTATCGCCTGCTCTTGATCCTTCCTGACGCGGGCACCTGGCGGGGTGGTAACCACAGTCTGGCCCATGTCTTGAGTCGAATTTTTGTAGAAGAGGGTGGCCGGTTCTTCACCGGGTGTGAGGTGGACAGGGTCGAGATTCAGGGTGGGAGGGTTACCGGTATAAGGTTGGCAGACGGCACCCAGATAAAGGCCAGGCAGCTGGTGGTAAGCACCCTGGACCCATACACCCTTTGCTTCCGTCTGATCGGTAAGGAGCATCTGGATCGGCGGCTGGCCCGCCGGGTGGCCAGTTTAGAGCGCTGGCGCATCTGCATAACCTGGTACGGTTGGGCGGTACACGAGCTTCCCAGATACCAGGCCGGCGCCGAGCTAGTTGATATAAACCTGGCTGGTAGGCTGGCGCTGACATCCAAGGACCCGGAGGTGATGATTAGAAACCACGCCTGGCGGAGGCTGGGCCGGATGTCACCGGAGCTGAGCCTGTCGGTGTGGGCCCACTCCTCCATCGACCCCACCCAGGCGCCGGCGGGCAAACATGTGCTGGGCTCGGAGGAGTTTGTCCTGTCCGCGCCCTACCTTAGCGATGATGCCTGGAAGCAATTTAAACTCCAGCATGCCCAGGACTGCATCCGGGAATGGCAGCGCTTCGCGGCCAACATGACCTGGGATAACGTCATCGGTTATTTGCCCCTTACCCCGCTGGATGCCACTAACTGCGCCAATTTCGGTCCCCAGGGCAACTGGGCGGTGATCGACCATATTCCCAGCCAGATGGGGAGCAACCGGCCCGTGCCCGAGCTGGCCCAGTACCGGACGCCCATTCATGGCCTTTATGCTACCGGTGCTGCCTGGCACCGGGGTGGGGCGGGCTCTTGCAGCGCCGGGTACAATTGTTATAAGGTGATCGGGCAAGATTTGCGGCTGAGGAGACCCTGGGACGGTTGGGCCTTTTAGCCTAATAAGAAGGACAACCTATGGCTGACGCGACTTACGATGCCATTGTTATTGGTGGTGGCACCAGCGGCCTGACCGTGGCCAATTACCTGGTCAAGTACGGTGGCTTAAAGACTGCCATCTTCGAGGCCCGGCCCGAGCTGGGCGGCGGCTGGGGCTCAGAGGATTTGGTCCCGGGCTTCATTGCCAATACCCACGCCGCCGAGGTGCGCCGCTACTATACCCTTCCTCTGGAATGGGATTTCCCCTTGAAAGAGAGGGGGTTCGAATTTCTGGAATATCCAGTGGCCCGGGGCACCATCTTTAAGGAGGACTTAAGCTCCTTTTGCATCTACTCGCCTGAGGCCGATCCCTCAGGGGAACGCAGCGCGGCCAGCCTGGCCAAGTTTTCTCGCCGTGACGCCGATACCTGGCTGTGGCTTACCGAGCTGTATCACCGGTATATCAAGGACGCGGTCGTCAAATCGCTGTTCAACCCGCCACCCCCTCCGGGCGAACCCAATCCGCTGGAGAAGCTCTGGCTTGATCTTTGTAAGCGGTGGCCGGAGCGAATCGACCCGGCATTTCTGGTAAGGTCAGAGCTGGAGATCTGGCGCGACCTGTTTGAAAATGAAGCCGTTATTGCCGCGCTCTGCCGCCATGTGCATTCGATAACCGGCACCAGCCCTGACATTCCTGGAGGTGGCGCGGGGCGGCTGTTCGCCATCCTGTGCATGGTGGCTGACACTGGCGCCTGGCGAGGCGGCACCCACAGTTTGGCCCATATAATGAGCCGCATCTTCGTCGAAGCGGGAGGAGAGTTCTTCACCAAGAGCGAGGTGGAGCGGGTGATTATTGATAACGGTCGGGCCAGGGGTGTCCGGCTGGTGGACGGCACTGAGGTTAAAGCCCGCCAGCTGGTGGTAAGCACCCTGGACCCGGCTAGCCTCTGTTTCAGGCTGATTGGCAAGGAACATCTTCCTTTCCGACTGGCCCAGAGGGTGGCCCATCTCGACCGCTGGCGCATCTGCATTACCTGGTACGGCTGGGCGGTGCACGAGCTTCCTCATTACCGGACGGCCGAGAGCGATCCGGACATAGACCGGGCCGGCCGGCTGGTGCTCACCCGCAAGGACCCGCTGGCGATGGTAAAAAACCATGCCTGGAGAAGGCTGGGGATGATGTGCCCGGAACTTAACCTGTGCGTCTGGGGCCATACCAGCATTGATCCCACTCAGGCGGCTGAGGGCAAGCATGCCCTGGGTTCGGAGGACTTTGTCCTGCCGGCTACCAGCATGAGTGCCGAGGAGTGGAAGGAGTTTAAGAGAAAACACGCCGAAGATACCGTAAGGGAATGGAGCCATTACGCGCCGAACATGACCTGGGATAACGTTATCGGATATCTGCCCTTGACCCCGGTGGATGCCACCAACTGCGCCAACTTCGGCCCGGAAGGCTGCTGGGCGGTTATTGACATGGTTCCCAGCCAGATGGGAGGCTGCCGGCCAGCTCCTGAGCTGGCGCAACATCGGACCCCCATCGCCGGCCTTTATGCCACCGGCGCGGGTTGGCATCGGGGTGGTGGCGGCTCTTCCACCCACGGCTATAATTGTTACAAGGTGATCGCCCGGGAGCTGAACCTGGGAAAGCCCTGGGAGGCGAGTGACCGTCCCTTCTAGTTAAGAAAGGAGAAGCCGATGAAGTATGATGTAGTCATCATTGGGGCCGGCCCGAACGGACTGACCGCGGGTGCTTATTTGAGCAAGGCCGGGCTCAAGGTCCTGTTAGTCGAGCGAAGACTGGAGTCAGGCGGAGGTCTGGCTACCGAGGAGATCACTTGGCCCGGCTTCTACCACAACACCCATGCCATGTACATGATGATGGTCGATTTTGCCCCGGTTTATAAGGACTTCCCCCTGGAGGAAAAATATAAGGTCAGCCATATCTATCCGCCGCTGCAAGTAGCCATGCCTGGGGAGGGGGGTTGGCTGTGCCTGTATTCCGACCTGGAGCGCACTTGTCAGTCGCTGGCCAGGCTCTCACCGAAGGACGCCCAAAGCTACCGGGAATTATATCAAGAGGCCAAGGAACAGGTGGAGGGCTTCATCGCACCCGCCACCTATGTGCCGGCAGTGTCCGTGCTGGAGCAGCTGCCTAAGCTTGAGACCTCGGAGTTGGGCAGAAGGGTTGTCCAATACTCGGAGAAAAGCGCCCGGCAGATAATCGAGGAGCGGTTCGAGAACGACCGGATTAAGGCCTTACTCCTTTATCTGGCCTGCCACTGGGGGGTGGATCCTGAGCTCGAGGGTATCGGCTATCTCCCCATCCTTTACCTGAATCGAGCCACCAATTGCCGGCTGGTAGTCGGCGGGTCTCACATGGTGGCTCAGGCTCTGGGTAAGATAATTCACGAGAATCATGGCCTGATCATAAATAATCTGCGGGTAAAACGAATCGTGGTTAAAGACGGTTGCGCTCAGGGAATAGAGCTGGAAAATGGGGAGTTCATCGGCGCAGAAAAGGCGGTCTTAAGCACGCTTGACCCCCATCAGACGTTCTTGAAGCTGGTGGGCAAAGAGAACCTGGAAGAGGAGTTTGTTTTAAAGATCGAGGACTGGCAGTGGGAGAAGTACAGCTTCTTCGAGGTCCACCTGGCCTTGAAAGAGCCGCCCGCGTTTACGGGCGCTGAGCAGCTGCCCGAGGTCAACCAGGCCTTTCAATACGTATTGGGTTACCAGACCAGCCAGGACATTATCGACGAATATCAGACCCTCTCCTCGGGCGCGCTCCCGGAAAAACTAGGGCTGGGCTGTTCCTTTCCCAGCGTTCATGACCCCAGTCAGGCCCCGGCGGGACGATGCACCGCGGTCATCAATCTGCACGCTCCTTACCAACTACGGGAAGGGAAAGACAAGTGGTACAGCCTGAAATTCAAGGAGGAGCTGGCCAGCCGCTGCCTGGCAGTGGTGGAAAAGTATGCGGCTAATGTACGCGAGGAGATGATATTACAGAAATATATCACCACCCCCCTTGATATGGAGAACAAGTTTCTGGATATGGTTCAGGGCTCCTTCAAGCAAGGCGCCTATCTGCCCTTACAGATGGGATACTTAAGGCCCAACGATGAATGTTCGGAAATCCGTACCCCCATAGAGAAACTGTGTATCGGCGGGGCCAGCTGCTATCCCGGCGGCTTGGTCATCTGGGGGCCGGGTTATCTGGCGGCCAACGCCATCGCCGAGGATGCCGGGGTTGAAAAATGGTGGTCGGAAATGGACATTGTATCCCAAGCCCGACAAAAAGGTTTGTTATGATTTGTTATGAGATGAGCGGTTGTTCTAGGAGGTTGATATGAGGATGCGTTCTACCGGGCTGGGGAAGACCACTGAACTTATCGCGGAGTTCAGAAGTATGGAAAATAAATGCGGTCACCTCATCCTTCATGTGTACACCACCGCGCCCGTCCACTGGCACATCAGGCTAGCCTTAAACCGAAGAGATGTCCTGGCCATTCTTAAGGTGTTATTCAAAGATGTCATCAAACTGTCCTCCTTCCTCTTTCGGAGGATGAAAAACCCACCGCCGCTAGACCAGTACTGAACATCGTAACAGCTGTCGTGGGGGGAACCCTTTACAAAGGGTTCCCCCCACTCCCAAACTTGGGGTTAGGTAGTGTTTTCCCCAGAAAGGGTTTCCCCGGCAACGGCCCGTCCCCCTGGTAAAA
>JAZFTZ010000052.1:0-8540 GCA_036446955.1 Thermodesulfobacteriota bacterium | reverse complement strand
AAGGGTAGTGCACCATAAGCCACCTCCTCCAGTTGGCCACATACCCCTGTACCAGCTAAAAGCGGACAGATCATTTGCTAATTTAGGCGGACATATTATGTGCTAATGACACCAAGGGCATTTTAGGGTTGACAGACCTCTATCTCCCTGGTAGGTTTGGAGCATCATACCGAATCCCCAACTCCGGGGGGGAGCATGGTTTTAGGCAATGACAGGATTTGAAGTACCCTAACACAGGGAGACGATGCTTTTTGTTTTTGACAGGGGCGCTCTATTCAAACTGATGTGGCCGCCTTGTTAGCAGCTTAATGGATTTGAGCCTGAAGCCCCCGTTTTTCCCGAAGTATATATGGCCACCTACGTACTGCTGATTTGTCGGGTTACTTCTGTGGCTGAGCTAAATTGACTGCCCTTGATGTTCGGCTGAAGAACTGAACAACGAGATAGTTGGCTCTTCATGGGATCAGGCCCCTGGATCCCAGGTGAGACAGAGGGGAACCAAATAGGAGTGAATGAGGGTTCAGAGAGGAAGATCTTTCCTGCCAGCCCCCAAGCGGGCGAGCGGCTGAATGGTAGGTCGTTGTAAGGGGGGTGTTCTTAAAAAAAAGCTTCGCATCTGAAGCTAGGCAAAATTCGATGAAGTTTGAGCTATTCCTTAGCAGCAGGGATAAATGCAAAATATAGCTTGGACTCTGCTGGGCCGGGTAAGTCCATATGTGCAAGGGTCAAATTTTTCACCCTGAAAGGAGTCGTGGATCTTATACCAGGAGGTGGGCAGTGTACAAGAAACTGTTTTTGTTCTTATTTATGGCGGTTCTCTATGTCGGTCTGGTATCACCCGTCTTTGCACTGGAGAAGGTGAAGCTGGGATCGTCAGTTAAGTTGTCCCCAGCTTTTTACCTGCCGGTTTTGGCCGCGGAGGAGAAAGGATTCTGGAAGGATAATGGCCTGGACGTGGAATGGGTACCCTTCAAAGGGGGGACCGCTCAGATGCGCGCGGTAGCGGCTGGCGCCATAAGCATTGCCATGAGTGGTCCTGACGCACCACTAACAGCAGCAGAGAGGGGTCTACCCGTTATCATAGTGTCCGAGCTGTCTCCCGTACCCTATCTATATCTATGTGAGAGCTGATAGTCCTTACAGGCATATGCGCGACTTAATGGGTAAGCGGATCGGTCTTCCCACGAAGCTAGGCATCCCACATACATATGCCCGCATTATAACGTCAGCTTTCAAGATGGAGAAGGATGTCCGATTTGTTGCGGCCGGAGGGGTCCGTGAAACAATTGCTGGCCTCAGGGTGGGTGCCTTTGAGGCGGTGAGCCAGCCCCTAACTACCATGGCTCGTCTCCAGGTAAAGGGAATGCTCCGGAGTCTTGCTTCCACGGTCGATTACCTACCTAAACCGTGGACTGATCTGGTGGTCTTTGCCCGAAAGAATTTCACCCGAAGCAAACCGGATCTGGTACGTAAGACACTAAGGGCATTGCTTCAATCGACCAATTTTATTCAGAAGAATTCGCGCTGGACCGTGGATAAGATGAAGAGCTTTTCGCGATTTCCCGAGGAAGCGGCTAAACTGGTGCAGAAAGACTTCCAGTTCACAACCACCGGCAGATTGGACCGGAAGGCAGTGGAAAATCTAAGGAAGGTCTTTATCCAGTACGGCGTCCTCACAGAGAAGGCCCCGCCGGTAGACCAGCTTTTCACCAACGAGTACTTGCCTTAGTTGCGGGGTTGACGCGCTGTTGGCAGAACAGAGTGGCGGGTTGCAAACCAGGCTTAGGAGGAGGGCGATGGTCATTCCGGTAACGCCCGGTGGGTTAATTTACCTTTATGTTGCTGGTCATGCTGAGAAAATATTTATAAAGGCAAAATAAAGGATATAGATGTACTCTAACATAATAGGCATGGGAGAATAGTATGGAAAACGAAGATGTTGTTCAAAAGTTTCTGGAGGTCTTCGGGAGGAGGGAAGATGAACTATTTGAGGGCGAGAAAGAGCTCCTGCTGAACATAGAGAGAAAGTATCAGGAAGACAAGAAACCGTTCCGAATAAATAAAGAGGAATGCGCGCTGATCGTGGTCGATATGCAGAACGTCTTTGTCGCGCCTTGGGGGAAGGTGTGGATCCCAGAAGCCCTGAGGCAGGTCCCCCGGATAAAAAAACTTATCGAAACCTGCCGAGAGTTAAAGGTCCCGGTCATATATGCCGCCCATACCTTGGCAGATGATTGCAAACATACCTACTACGAGTTTTCACCGCCCTTAAAGGGAGGGACTATCGCCGAGGAGGCTGAACAAACAAAGATATACAAAGAGCTTGCCCCCAACGAAGGGGAACGAGTAATTTGGTCCAAACATACCTATTCGGCATTCGCGGGAACAGACCTGGATTACATTTTGAGAGACCTTGGTACAAGAACAGTCATAATTTGTGGAACAGGCACCAGCATATGCTGTGAGTCGACAGCCCGAGATGCCTATTTCCTTCATTACAACGTGGTCTTCGGCAATGATATCAATTCTTGTTCTAACTGGATGGCGCAAGTTGCAACATTAAGGACGATGAGATGGAAATTCGCCAGGGTAATGACCGGGGAGGAAATCGCCAGTATATTGCGGGAAGGGGAGTCTGATTAGAGGTTTTTAGTGAGTTTTTCTGCTAGGAGTCTTGAGAGAATTAGAGAAGCTGGCAACACTTTCCTTGCCCGCGGGGAAGAGAGCAAGGAAGTGCTTCCGTGGGAAGGAATAGCATAAGAAATGTAATAGGGTCGAGGAAAAGAATCGCTTAAGCTATAAGGTAAAGGAGGTGCGAAGATGAAGAAGTACTGTCTCATTTCATGGTTCATCGTTTCTTTAGCCTTCATTCTCGGCAGTCTCGCCACTTATCCGCGCGCTGGCTTTGCTCTGGAGAAGTTGAAGTTCGCCACATCTCTTAAGAAGGCTGTTCATCAAGGCCTGTTGATTCTGGCTGCAGAGGAAAAGGGTTTTTGGAGGAAAAATGGCCTGGATACCGAGTGGGTTCCATTTCGCGGAGGTGCCGCCATGGTTCGGGCCATAGCCGCCCGGTCGATAAATATAGGTTTATCTTCAGCTGGCACCGAGATTCGATCTGCAACCCGCGGGGTACCGGTCATTATCATTGCCAATATGAAGACTCCAAACAACTTCTTCATCTGGGTAAGAGCTGATAGCCGCATCAGGAAGCCAAAGGATCTGAGAGGGGCGAAAATTGGCATTACCCGCTTTGGAGGAGTGGCTGACGCTTACGGCAGAGTGGTAACCAAGGCCCTGGGCTTTCCTCGGAATGTGACCTTCGTCGCCGCCGGGGGTATAGCGCCATCTTTGGCTGCCCTTCAGTCAGGGGCGGTTGACGCCGTAGTGAATACAAATTTCGTTATGGCCCCATTAAAGGTTAGGGAGAAAGCTCGCGAGGTCGTGGCGGTACGTGACTTCTTTCCCAAGGAGTGGGTGAATGACACGATTTTCGGCCGGAAGGACTTTCTAAAAAAGAAGCCCAGCGTTGCCAGAGGTGCGGTAAGAGCCATACTTCAATCGGCTGGTTTTGTCATGAAAAATCGGCGGTGGTCCCTTGAAAAGATGGAATCCTTTTTCAAGTACTCGGATACTGCGGCCAGGTTCGTTTATGACCAGGCTCTCCATTATGGGACCGACGGTAAGATAGATAGGAGAGGTATAGAAAACGTAAAGACTTTTATGGTAGATTTTGGCATTGTACCTAAGGGGAAGGTTCCTCCCTTAGACGACCTGTATACAAATGAGTTTACCGGCTAGTTACTCTGCTCGGGAAAACTCTGTACCTGAAACTTTTATAGAATTCCTCTTTCCCTCTTTTGCTTCCCCAGCTTCGGGAGCGAAGCTGGGGCGACAACTAGTTAGAAGTATCTTTTTTCCTTCCGAGAGAAAAATCGAAGTAGGAAAACCGATGGTCGACGAATTGAAAAAAAGTATAGAAGCCAATCAAGCTGCCTTACTGGTAATCGACATGCAGAACGACTTCTGCCATGAGGAAGGAGCTCTGGCTAGGCGAGGCGCTGACATTTCTCTGATTCAGCAGATGGTTCCAAACCTGTTGAATCTAATCGAGGCTGCCAGTTCAGTTTCGCTCCCTACTATATATATAGTTACCACCCATGACAGCTGGACGGACTCGGCCAGGTGGGTCAGCCGATATAAGGAAGGTCAAGTTTCATCATGCCGCACGGGTTCCTGGGGGGCGGAACTATACAAGATGTCGCCCGAGGAAAAGGACCGGGTTATCATAAAACACAGGTATAGTGCCTTCGTAGGTACGGAGCTGGATTTGATTTTAAGGAGCAGGTTGATAAAAAACCTGCTTATTACCGGCGTAGGCTCGAAAGTCTGCGTTGAATCCACCGCGCGTGATGCTTTTATGAGGGATTACCAACTTGTTCTTGTGGAAGATTGCATGGCCGCCTGTACCAAGGAAGAGCATGACAGCACCGTAAAAACTATGGCCAAATATTTTGATGCCATCGTAGCTCTGTCAGGGGAGATCATCGAAAGATGGTATGAAGTCGGCTAGTTAAGAATCTGTGAAGATCAAGCACTTTTTGATATTAATGATTTAGATGGTGGAGGAGAGGGGAATTGAACCCCCGGCTTCCACCTTGCGAAGGTGGCACTCTCCCGCTGAGTTACTCCCCCACTTTGTTCTCTCTCAGATATTTGGCGGCATCCTCCGGCGTCGTCGGGTTGATGTAAAAGCCGGAGCCCCATTCGAAGCCGGCCACTCGGGCTAGGGTCGGTATGATCTCGCAGTGCCAGTGGTAATGGCTGATATTTCCGGCGCGCACGGGCGCGGTATGCAAGAGATAATTGTAAGGCGGCGAGACAAGGACTTTGTCCAACCTCTTCAGCGTATCGGAGAGGATGGCGGCCAGGCTTTTTATCTCCTCGGGGTTGCTCTCCTCAAAGGAGGAGGAATGGGTCCGGGGCAGAATAGTTATCTCAAAGGGAAAACGGGAGGCGAACGGGCAGATGGAGATGAATCGCTCGTTGGCGGTAATTAAGCGATTTTGCTCATCAATCTCCTGACGCACTATGTCACAAAATACACATCTCTCCCGATAATCATAATAGGCTTTGGCACCAGCCAGTTCCTCCAGCGCCCGCTTGGGCACGATGGGCAGAGCGATCACCTGGGAATGGGCATGTTGGAGGGAGGCGCCGGCCGCGTACCCGCGGTTCTTAAAGATAAGCACGTAATGGAAGCGGGGGTCCTTCTTCAAATCTATAATTCTCTCTCGATAGGCCCAGAGAACATCGTTCATTTTCTCCAGGGAAAAATCGGGCTGCTCCTCATTATGGTCCGGAGTCTCGATAATTACCTCGTGCGCGCCCACTCCATTCATCTTGTCATAAATTCCGTAGGCCTCCCGCTTTACATCACCGTGAATGGTTAAGGCAGGAAACTTATTGGCCACCACCCGCAAATTCCAGCCCGGGCTATTGGCCGGGGTGCCGTCTTGCCTGTAGGCTAGAATCTCAGGAGGGGTCTTATCCTCGTTTCCTGGACAGAAGGGACAGCTCTTAGGAGCCTTTTTTTCCTCTTTAGGGAGCACGTACTCATCGGGCCTTCTGGCCCTTTCGGTGGATATAATAACCCACCGCCCCAACACCGGGTCTTTTCTCAGCTCAGGCATTTTCCCCTCTAAAACAGGCTCCGACCTTATTGACCGATATACATAGACGAATTCTGTGTGCTTGCCAGCAGGAATACAGGGCCAGGGGCTGACCAATTATGATGGACCGACCCTATTTTCCTTTTCTTCCATTTCAGTTTTGCACTGGATGCATTGCGAAGTAAAGGGCCGAACCTTGAGCCTATCCTCAGATATCTCCGCGCCACAATCCTCACACACCCCAAAGGTGCCTTTGTCGATCTTATTTAACGTCCGCTGTATCTTGTTTATCAGTTTGCGTTCTCGGTCTCTAATCCTCAACTGAAAGTTTCGATTCGTCTCCACACTGGCCCTATCGGTGGGGTCGGGAAAGCTCTCTTTCTGCAGGGTCATTCCCCCCACGGTCTTTTCTGCTTCCTTACGTAACTCATCTGTTTTCTTAAGCAGAAGGTCGCGAAAAAAACCAAGCTTATCCTTGTCCATAAGTCTCGCCTCAACCAAGCAGCCAACTTCCTCTAAAAATTATATTTCATAAGGGGTTAAAAGTGAATACAAAAATAATCGGGGGCAGGGTGATCCTTCCAGGGGGGCGGGGGGTAGGTTTTGTTTGGCGCGATAGCGCCAATCAAAGCCTACCCAAAAATTTAGGGAAGGGGCCTGGGGAAGAACCCTTTTTAAATGGTTCCCCCCACAAAGGGGCCCATGGCCTCATTCTATTCAGTTGGTCTAGTCGATTCCATATTCCGGCCACTTGTTTATCACCTGTTCCATAACCTCATCCGATGGCTTGCACTCGATAGGAAAGTCCGGGGTCAACGGCTGGGTGGCATCCAAAATAAGTTTGGAGGTCAGGTTGGTGTTCTTTAGCTTTTCCTCCTTGGGCATGGAGGGGTCCAGAGGCACGCCGGGCAATCCCTCCAGCAGGATGGTGTCCCGCGCGGGCAAAAACCGGGTAGCCAGCGCCCAATCGACCAGGTTGCGCTTGAAGGGGTCGATGTCCTCATCCACCAGGATAAGGGTCTTAATCATCCGGCCGGGCTCGGTGGAGAGGATAGCCAGGGCCATTACCTTGCTGAAGCCTTCGTAGAGCTTTCGTATGGAAGCGATGGCCACGAAGTTGATCCCGCCCTCGGTCATATGGATGCATTTAAGGCCAGGCAGGTGCACACCTCTCATAACCTCTACTTCATCGGGAATGATGGAGGTTATCGAGGATTCCTTGGGCGGCCGTCCCTGGTAGGCAGCCAGGTACAAGGGGTCGTTGCGATGGGTTATCGCCTTTATCCTTATCACCGGCCGGGGCGCCTGGGTACCACCGTAATAGCCGGTGAATTCCCCGAACGGGCCTTCATCCCGCAGCTCTCCAGGATGAATCTCACCCTCAAGCACGATCTCGCAATTGGCCGGCACCTCCGCGTCTATCGTCTCGCACTTTACCAACTCTATCGGCTCACCCTTAAGGGCACCGGCCAACGTCAGCTCATCCTCTCCCAGGGGTAGGGGAGCATGGGTGGCTATATAGACGTAGGGGTCGGTGCCTAAGCAAACGGCTACCGGGAAGGGCTGGTTCTTGGCGTGGGCCTTGCGGCACGAGATAATCAGATGCCGGTAGGGGCCAGCCATGATACCGATGTTGTTGCGGTCGTGAAGCATACCCCGGTACATGCCAACGTTGCGGGCGCCCGTTTCTGGATCCTTGCTTATATGGCTGGGCGCGGTTATAAATGGTGCCGGGTCCAGCTCGTTCCAGATAGGGATGGGAAGCTTATAAAGGTCAACTTCATCGCCGGTGAGGACATTCTCTTTACAGGGTCCATCTTTGACCAGGCGAGGCGGTATGGGAGAATCTGCCGCGTTTATAAACTTCTCATGGATCTTCTCAACCTCGGTATCAAGCGCCAGGGCATAGCGGCGCCGGGTGGCCAACAGATTTACCACCACCGGGATGGGATAGCCGCCGGGGTCACAAAACATTAAGATCTTATTATCTGCCAAGCCGTGCACATCCAGGGCGCGGCGACAGACGGCCCCCAGCTCATGCTTGAGGTCCACCTGACGTTTGATCCTGGTCAGTTGGCCTTCTTTTTCCATTTGTTGCAGGAATTCCCTGAGGTCTGCGTATGGCATAATCCTCTCCTCCCTACTTAGGGCCTCTTTTTTTCTTTGTCTAAGAGCTGGTCTCCGCTGGATAAATTTTCACCTTAACGCAGGCATCTAACGCGGCGGATACCGTATCTATCCTATCCATGCTCCAGGGGATTAACGAGTTGAAATGAGTGCCTTTGCCAAGGGCGACCGGCATGCCGGCAGCCCAATGGCCGAAGGTGCCAGCCACGGCCACTACCTCAGGGTGAACGCACTCGCTGAGTTTGCTCCAGGCCTTGACTCGGCCGACCTCGGACTCAACCCAGACCAAATCGCCGTCGCTGATATTATTATCAGCTGCGGCCGCCGGGTGAATAAGCATCTTGTAAGCATAGAGATGGTGTTCAGCCAACTCATTCAACCAGGGGTTTTGCGCGGTGGAGGACAAGGTATGAAACGGCAGCTTGTAATTGACCAGGAAAAGAGAGCGCTCCCCCTGGCTCTGATTATGCCCGGGGCAGGGCACCCAGTCGGGCAGGGCGCGGTAATTGCTGGTATCCCAGGCGATACCCATCTTGCCGGTAACCTTCTTTACCTCTTCGCCCGCGTCTATAAAATGTTCCAGGTACAGAGGAATGCGGGGTTTAAGGAAGGGACGGGGGTAGGCCTCCTCAACCTTCTTTTCAGCGGTAATTAGCAGGCCTTGTTTCTTAAACCAGTTAATGTCATGGTCAGTGCCGAACCAGGACTTGGCCCAGGTGTCTATTATCTCCTCCCAGGTATACT
>JAZFTZ010000051.1:0-17543 GCA_036446955.1 Thermodesulfobacteriota bacterium | reverse complement strand
TTATAACCTCTGGTTTAATCTACCACTGCTAGAGGCCAGCAACACTTTTTCTATGCTGTGGGCAACCAGATAATCTGGCTGCAGATGGGCGCTGACCGGGCAGCCGCTGCCCGCGGTCAGTTTATCGCCGGTTTCAAATAGATGTGACCTGGTGGTTGGCTTGATTTCCATCGGTTTTGCCATTGTAGTGAAAAAACTAAATCTTTACCTTGAAGTTCACTGAATAATCTATAAGGATTGCGCGGCGTTAGCCTGTTAGAGCGTGAAAGAGTTAACTAGATAACTAAAGTCGTTTATCCAATCAGTTGATGGGAGGTTAACATGAAGATCGATTTGCATTGCCACTATTTCGCGGAGGAGTTCATCACCTATCGCCAGAAGATGGACAGTCGTTTCCAGTTGATTACCGATGCCCAGGGCCGTAAGGGTTGGTCCTTTCGGGGTAGCGCCTTTCCCTTGTTGACTCCGGAGGAGCGTCTGGCCGAGATGGATAGCATGGGTGTAGATGTGGAGGTGCTCTCCATGCCCTCGACCAACGATGTCCTGGGCCCTGACCCGGAAGGTATAGCCGTGGCCCGGGCCTGCAATGACGTTTTGGCCGGTATGGCTAAGACCTATCCGGAAAGATTCAAGAGTCTGGCCGTTATCCCGCTGGAGAACGTTGATGCCGCCATCAAGGAGCTGGGCCGGGCCATTGATGAGCTGGGAATGAACGGCGTCTGCATCGGCTCCAACATAAGGGGCAAGGTGTTGAACTCACCGGAATTTATGCCTTTTTATGAGGAAATGGACCGCCGCGGGTTGACCCTGGTGCTCCATCCAGGCGAGCCCGCGGGCAAGGAGGTGATGGGGGAATTCAACCTCATCCCGCTGGTGGGCTATCCCTTCGAGACCACCCTGGCCGCGGTGCGCATGACTTTCAGCGGCATCTTCGAGAAGTACCCCAACATGAAGCTGGTCCTGCCTCACCTGGGCGGCGCGCTCCCTTACCTCTTCCACCGGATAGATTACGGGTACACCGAGAAGCCCGGCACCGGCGAACTCATCTCCAAGCCGCCCAGTGAGTTCTTCAAGCATTTTTACTACGATACCGCTATCGCCTACCATCAACCGATGTTAAAATGCAGTTATGATACGGTGGGCGCGGACCAGATCGTCTTCGGCACCGACCATCCCTTCGGCTTGAAGACCGGCTTCGCGGCCAAGTCCATCGACGCGATAGAGAAGTTCCCCTTCACCCCGGAGGAACGGGAAAAGGTCTACTGCACTAACACACAAAAATTGCTGGTCAACTAAGGACGCGGGAGAGCGTTAGGGGAACCATTTGAAAAGGGATTCCCCCTAAAACCCCCTCCTAAACTTTTTGGGTTAGTCTTCTTTGATTTGCGCTTCGCAAATCAAAGAAGACAAGCGCTCAAATAGCCAGATTGTTGTAAATCATCAGCTGGGACGGTGGTCGGTATGGGCCTATTTCCAGTTATTATCAGCCCCATTTCAGCGGTGTGAACCTCGCTCACCCGGCAATGGTATTCTGTATTGGGAATTTGGCTGTATCCGAGACTCTCCCTCAGCTAGCTCGATGACAATTAGGCCAGTATTTTATCTGGAGGAAAATCATGTTCAAGCGGATTGACCATGTGGAGATTATTCCCAGGGATTTGCAGAAAACCATCGATTTCTATGTAAACGTCCTGGGCTTTGAGATCAAGCGAAGACAGAAGGTTCAAGTCCCGCCCCTGCAAGAAGTGGTTTATCTTAGACTGGGCGACACCGACATCGAGCTTTTGTCGGTCGAAAATCCTGATGCCTCATCTGACGCTCAGTGGCAGGTGGGATATAGGATGATGGCCCTTGAGGTGGATGATATGAATGAGACGATCGAATATCTTAAGGGGAAGGGAGTGGAGTTAACCCAGGGGCCGATGACTATCGGCAAATCAACCCGGGCGGAGATAAAAGACCCCAACGGACTTTCCATCGAAATCAGACAATGGTAAGTTATCACGCTTTCCCAGCCTTCCAGTGAGGGGCCTCCCCGTTGAAACCAATTTGGCTCCCGTACCTGATGTCTAGCAACAAGATACACCGGGCTGTTTCCGCCCTTGACAGATTTCTGAATCCCGGGTAGGTTTGCATTAGTAAACCGAGACCTCAGACTCTGGGGCAGTATCATGGTTCTTATGCTAAACCATAAAGAGCCGCAACTCATAAGGTATAGTGTTTCGTTTACCCGAGACGCTAGATTCAAAATGCGAATTTAATATCGTTGAAACTTAAGCTGGCTAATTCCTATTTAGGATATGAGAGACAAGGCGATGCACACAAATAGTATCTTACCTCGACGTTTCTGGGCCAGGTTCTTATTTTGCTGGCTTGCGTTTTGTCTACTTTTGACCGCTAATAGGGCGTATGCCGCCCCCCAACTCACGTTGCAGCAAATCTTTAAACAGAATGCTCCGGCGGTTGTCTTGATCCGGATGCTCGATGCTTCCGGAAAACGCCTTTCCTTGGGGAGCGGCTTTGTGGTCTCCCCCTCCGGCGTTATCGTCACCAATCATCACGTCATTGAGCCGAAGAAGCCCGGCGCCCGCCTGGTGGTCAAACTACCGAACGGCGATCTCTATGATGATGTCTGGGTGGTCCACGACGATGAGCGGAGGGACCTTGCCGTGCTGCTCATCAAGGCGGTGGGGCTCCCTAGCATCAAGCTGGGAGACTCTGACAAGGTAGAGGTGGGCGAGCAGGTGGTCGCCATAGGAAACCCGAAGGGCCTGGAACGGACCTTCACTGCCGGCATCGTGAGTAGCGTTCGGCCAATGCCCGGGGAGGGCTATCGCTTCATCCAGCATCAGACGCCCATTTCACCTGGATCGAGCGGCGGTCCCCTTTTGAACATGAACGGAGAGGTAGTGGGGATCAACACCTTCATCCTTTTCTACCAGCAGGGGACCCAAAATTTAAATGGTGCCGTGCCCGTAAACTACATTAAGGCCTACCTTCAAGACCCCCCCAAGATGACCTATGAGCAGTATGCCCGCACCCGGGCTATTCCCTCGGTATCTTGGACTGGAGTCATCTTGACGGCTCCTTATGTCGGGCCTCTTGTCATCAACTCAAGAGAGCATTTTTTTGCGGGGACTCAAGTCGGAGTTTTCCGCTCAACCGATAACGGCGCAAGTTGGACTAGGGTGACGACAAATAATGTGAATGACCTTGCCATCAATTCCAGGGACCATATTTTTGAGGCGACTAGTCGCGGAGTTTTCCGCTCAACCGATAACGGCACAACGTGGACTGATGTGGGCCCAAGAGATCGCTATGTCACGTCTCTTGCCATCAATTCCAGGGGCCATATTTTTGCGGGGACTGTTCGTGGCGTAGTCTACCGCTCAACCGATAACGGCGCAAGTTGGACTAAAGTCGGCTTTGCGGGTAAAGCCTGGTCTCTTGCCATCAATTCCAGGGGCCATATCTTTGCGGGGATTGATAAGGCAGTCTCCCGCTCAACGGATAACGGCCGAAGTTGGACTAAAATCGGCTTGACGACAGTTTATGTGAATGACCTTGCCATCAATTCCAGGGGCCATATTTTTGCGGGGACTGCGGGTGCCGGAGTTTTCCGCTCCACGGATAACGGCGCAAGTTGGACCGAAGTCGGCTTGAGGAATGCCGGTGTCTGGTCTTTTGCCATCAATTCTAGGGGCCATATTTTTGCGGGGACTGCGGGTGGAGTAGTCTATCGCTCAACCGATAACGGCGCAAGTTGGACTAAAGTCGGCTTGAGGAAAGGCGCTGGTGTCGGGTCTCTTGCCATCAATTCCACTGGTCATATCTTTGCGGGAACTGTTGTCGGAGTCTTCCGAAGCGTACACTCAACAACCTCTGGGAAGTAAATTCCTGTTGAGGTACCAGCTCCCCTCTCTGTTGTGTGCAATCATCCTGAACCCTTAATCCGGGCACAAGAATGAATCTTTCCTGCCTCGCACCCATCAGCCCGGGGGACGGGGCCGTGGGCCACTCCCCCTGGACCCCCTATCCCCTAGCTAGACTCTCTGGACGGGCGCGTCAGCGCCCATCCAGACCCAGCTCAAAGTTTAGGAAAGGGGTGGGGGGGAGAACCCTTTAAAAGGGTTTCCCCCACAAACTCTCATCCCTGTCCCATAACAAGATATGTCCCATCCAAATATCTCTTGACAACTGTGGCCTGCCCATATAAGTTTTAGGCTGGTTTCCATTCGTTTATTTGGCCCGATAGCTACATTGTGGTGGTTTTCCGATGTTTCCTTGCCGGGATGTCAGAGCATTTATCGAGGCTCTGGAAAAAGAGGGAGAGCTTGTCCGGGTGGATGCCGAGGTGGATTGTAACCTGGAGCTGGCTGCTATAGTCTCCCGGGCGTCAGCACAGGACGGCAAGGCGTTGTTATTCGAAAGGATCAAGGGCTATCCTGAGGGGTACAGTTTCTTAGCCAATACCCTGGGCAGTTATTCCCGGGTTGCCCTCGCCCTGGGCCTTGATAAGGATACACCGGCGGCCGATATTGTGAGTGTATGTCGTCAGCGGATAAAAACACCTTTGAAACCCAGGTTGGTCTCTCGAGCTCAGGCGCCCTGTAAGGAGAACATTCATGCTGACGAGGAGTTGGACCTGTTTGAGTTTCCCACCCCTTTCTGGCATCGGGGTGATGGTGGCCGCTACTTTGGTACCTTTCACTGCCTGGCGGTCAAGGATCCTGATTCATCCTGGGTTAACGTGGCCCTGTGCCGGTTGATGATCCACAGCGAGGGCGAGCTGGGCATTCTCATGGAGCCCGGGCAGCATACCGACCTCATCTACCAGAAATATAAGGCCCGGGGGCAGAATATGCCCGTGGCCATATCTGTGGGCCAGGATCCGGTAAACGTCATCGCGGCCAGCGCCTCTTTCGAAGCCGGTGTTTGTGAATGGGATATAGCCGGCGCGCTCAGGGAGGCACCGGTGGAGATGGTGGCCTGTGAGACCCTGGATATGGCTGTTCCCGCCACTTCCGAGATCGTAATTGAGGGCGAGGTCTTGGTCGATGAGCTAAAAGAGGAAGGCCCGTTCGGTGAATTTACCGGTTACTATGGCGGATCCCGGGCTCCTCGGCCGTTTATTCGGATAAACTGCCTGACCCACCGCCACCAGCCAGTCCATACCGGCTCTTTAGAGGGCAAGCCGGTTCTGGAAGACCATATCATGTCCGGGCTGATGGCCAGCGTTAGCCTGGAGAATTATCTGAAGGGCGAGCTCAATTTGGGGATAAAGCAGGCTTTTGTCCACCCCTGGGGGGCAGGTTTGGGTTTGATCGTCTCCCTGAAACCCCGGTTCCCCGGCTATGTCAACCGGGTGGCTCACGCGGTCTGGAGTATAAAGGCGGGCCGGGCGATCAATTTCATCCTGGCCGTGGACGAGGATATTGACCCCACTGACCTGAATCAGGTGCTCTGGGCCATCTGCACCAGATGTAAGCCGGACCGGGATATTCACATCGCTTTGCGCAGCCAGACGACCTCTTTGTGGCCCGCGTTGACCCCTGATGAGCGCCGGCAGGGTTTGGGGAGCAAGGCTCTTATCGATGCCACTTTTCCTCCCGAATGGCCCCGGGAGTGGGTGCCGGTGGTCAGTGACTGGTGGGATTACCCGGAGGATATTCGGGCCAGGGTGGAGAGCCGCTGGGAAAGTTATGGCCTTTAAGGAGGTATTCCATGTATAGTCGGAAGCCGCTGGAAAGGAAGGTCGAGCCGGCCACCACCGCGCTCATCGTGGTGGATGTCCAGAACGATTTCGTCAGCCTTGAGGGCGCGTTCGCCAAAAGGGGCGAGGATATGGCCATGATCCAGGAGATGGTTCCTCGTCTCATCCAGTTGATAGATACGGCCCGAAGGGCTGGCGTTCCCATCGTATATTTCCAGAACAGCCGCGGTCCATGGACCCAGTCCGAGGTACAAATAGAGCGGATGGAGGAGGTGTCCCCGGGCGTCGACGGAGTTATTACTGAGGCGGGCAGCTGGGGGGCAGAGTTTTACCAAGGCATATCTCCTCGAGAGGATGAACGGGTGACCATCAAGCATCGGTACAGTGGTTTTGTGGACACCGAGCTTGATCTGGTCCTTAGGAGCCGGGGCATAAAGACCTTGGTCATGACCGGGGTAGCCACTAACGTGTGCGTGGAGTCTACCGCCCGGGACGGCTATATGAAGGACTATCGGATAGTTTTGGTGAAGGACTGCTGCGCGACCACGTCCAAGGAGCTCCATGAGGCTACCCTGGAGAACATCGAACGTTATTTCGGCGTTGCCGTATCGGCCAAGGAGGTTATCTCCGTCTGGGAAGCCCTTGGTAAATAAAGGCTGGCCCGGTAGCAACCGCGAGCCAGGGTCGCCCGGAGTTTATCCCTGGTTTTCATTAACCAAGGAGGTATCAGATGGTGAGAACAAGATTAACTCTAATGGCGGTCTTGCTTGCTCTCCTGGGATTTGCTCTGCTAAGTCTATTTCCCTCAGACCTTCCCGCGGCGGAGAAGCTCAAGTACGGCAGCTCGGTTAAGAGCCCCACCTTCTATCTGCCCATACTTGCCGCTGAGGAGAAGGGTATCTGGAAACAGAATGGCCTGAATGTGGAGTGGGTGCCGTTTAAAAGTGGCGGCGCTCATTATCGTGCCTTTGCCGCGGGCGCGACCAAGATAGGAGCCTCCATGACCGCGGCCGATATACGTTCGGCCGCGCGCGGGGTGCCTGTGGTTATCGTCTCCAATCTTCAGGTGAAGGACGAGTTTGCCCTCTGGGTCCTTACCAAGAGCCGTTTTAACAAGCCCGGGGACCTCAAAGGGGCCAAGATTGGAGTGTCCCGATACGGGGGCACGGAGCACTCCTACGGTCAGGTAGTGATCAAACAGCTGGGATTGATCGAAGATGTGAAGTTTGTCTCCACCGGAGGAACCAGGGAGAGCGTGGCTGTCCTGACAACCGGCAAGATCGATGGGGTGGTCCTCAGCCCGCGTCAGTTGATTCGCTTGAAACTGCAGGGCAGGATTAAGGAGCTACTTTATGTGAGGCATTATCTGCCCCAACCCTGGGGTTCCCATGTGGTGGTGGCTCACAAAGATCTTATCCGGGCCGAGCCCAATACCGTGAAAGCGGTGGTGCGCTCTATCCTGCAGGCCAACCGTTTCGTCGAGAGTAAGCAGGGCGAACCCTGGGCCCTGGCCAAGATGATGGAGATGAACAGATATTCCGATAAGGAGGCCAAGATCATCTACGATGGTATGGAGTTCAGCCTGGACGGAAAGCTCAAGAGAAAAGCGGTGGAGAACGTGAGGGCCTTCTTGATTGAATACGGACTTGTAAAGGCCAATGAAACACCCCCGGTGGATGAGCTGTTTACCGTTAGGTTCATCCCCTAGTCGTTGATGCCTTTAATACGGGCTGGCAAAGGGTAAGCCAGGGTTGGTATGAGTTTAGTAGGGTTTTTATTAACCAAGGAGGTATGGGATGAGAACGAGATTAACTCTAATGGCGGTCATGTTTGCATTGCTGGGATTCGGTCTTCTGAGCCTGTTTCCCTCCGGCCTTCCCGCGCAAGAGAAGATCAAGTTCAGTAGCTCGGTGCGGCTGAGCCCTAATTACTATCTACCTCCGATGGCGGCTAAGCACAAGGGTATCTGGGAACGGAATGGCCTGAATGTAGAGTGGATTTCATTTGGAAGCGGAGGCGCGCATTATCGGGCCTTCGCCGCGGGCGTGACTAGGATAGGTGCCTCTATGGTAGCGTCGGATATACGGTCAGCGGCCCGGGGCGTGCCCACTATCATCGTTTCTAATCTTCAGTTGCGGGACAACTTTTCTATCTGGGTCTCCACCAAGGGCAGATTACGCCAACCCAAAGACCTGAAGGGAACCAAGCTCGGGGTGTCGCGCTATGGGGGCACCGAACACTCTTACGGCCAGATGGTGGCCAAACAGCTGGGATTGGCCGAGGAGGTGAAGTTTGTCTCCACCGGAGGAATAAGGGAGAGCCTGGCTGCGCTGCAAACAGGCGGGATCGATGGCGTGGTGCTCACCCCGTCCCAGATGATTAATCTGAAGTTGAGAGGCCTGGTCAAAGAGTTGCTTAGCATTGCCGACTATCGGGCTGACCCCTGGGGTTCCTTCGTAGTGATCGCGCATACTGGTTTTGTTAGCAAAGAGCCGGCTACCGTGAGACGTGTGGTGCGCTCTGTCTTGCAGGCCAATCGTTTTATCATGAGCAAGGAGGGCAAACCCTGGGTTATGGCAAAGATGAAGGAGATGAACAGGTATTCCGATAAGGCGGCTAATTTTATCTATGATTCCATGGAGTTTAGTTTGGACGGTAAGCTGGAGCGAAAGGCGATAGAGAACGTAAGAAGCTTCATGATTGAGTATAAAATCATAAAGGCTAAAGAAGCACCCTCAATCGATGATATATATACCGATAAGTTCGTGCGCTAGGCCGGGAAAGCTTCTTGAATAATAAGTACATTTAGGGTTAACCCGGCACGGGCCAGGATAGCTGTTTAGCCGCATCGAAGCCTCGGGGATGGACGATCTGCCACAGCCTGTTACATGTGTAACAACTGCTGTGGAATAAAGGTTAAAGTAGTGGACGGGGTGGTGGTGGAAATCAGGGGCGACCCGGACAATCCCAACAGCCGGGGCAAGCTCTGTGCCAAGGGGCAGGCGGGAAAGATCGGCCTGTATATTCGTACCGGCTCCGGGTGCCACTTAAGCGCACCAATCCCAAGAAAGGAATGGATGAAGACCCCGGCTGGCGGGAGATATCTTGGGATGAAGCCCTGGGGCTGGTGGCCGAAAAATTAACGAGGCTCAACTAGGACGACCCGCACAAGGTTCTCATCTCTCAAGTGGACTTCCCGGTTGTGCCCCAGGTAAACGCGTTTGTATCAGCGCTAGGAACCGTCAACCACGGTTGGACGGGGGCCGGGTACTTCTGCGGTAAAGGTCACCGAATGTATCCATCCCGAGGTGGTGGGAATAGCCGGTACCTTTGGCCACTGGTCTTCGGGCATGCCGGTATCTAAAGATAAGGGCCTGCATTTCAATTCCTTGCTACCTTCCGGGATAGAGAGGATTGATATGATGTCTGCCGCGCTGGATGCCTGCGTCGCGGTGAAGGTTTACAAGGTTTAAAACCATTGGAAGAGGATTTAGGAGATTGATGCTATGAGAACATTTTTTCGTTTGTATGCGGTGGTAGCCTTGTTCTTCTTAATATTGGCCTCTCCCGCGCTGGCCAAGGTTACGGGCTTTCCCCATGCCCGGGCGATCGAGCAATTTCCTTTTGATAATCTCCTGATAGTCTTTGACCAGGGCGCGGATGCCCGGGGCCAGGCCAGTTCCCTGGCCAAGGCGGTGGCTGCTAAGACCGGCTCCGCCCCTCGGGTAGTGAGCGCGGGCCAGGTCTCGGCTCGCGACAAAGACCGGGCAAATCTTATCTTGCTGGGCGGGCCGCAACAAAACATGCTCCTAAACCAGGTCATTGGCGGGGCGCCCGCTGGCCTCCAGATTTCCGCAGCTTATCCCGGCGCGGGCAATGGGATAATCGGGGTGTACTATAACCCTTTCCTGGGTTCAGAGAGGGATGTACTGGTAGTGGCGGGCGGCGATGAGGCAGGTACCCGGGTCGCGGCCAAAGCGCTAGAGGGTTTTCTCACCGGCCGACTGTCCCTGTCTAAGTTGGACTATCCATCCCTGCCTCGGGCCATGACGTTCAAGTTTGCCCACACCGCCGGTGTTCCCATGACTGATACTTACGTGCTCTTCGATAAGGGCTTCTTGAAGGAGGAGCTCAGCTATTATAATGTGACCGGGGTTAAGCGACTGCCTATGGCGGGCGGAACCAGGATAATACAGGTGGTGGCCGCGGGCGAGGTTCATGGTGGTATGTCAGGCACCGGTCCACCTATTTTTAACTCCGCGCTTCGGGGCGTTCCCCTGAAGTACTTTGCCGGTGGCTCCTACGGAGTATATCCCGACCATCCCCGGCTGCCCTTAATAACCGTTCCCAGGACCGGGATCAAGAAGGTGGAGCAGGTGCGGGGCAAGACGATTGCCATCAACACCTACGCCAATATCATGCACATGCTCCTCAACGAGGCCCTGGAGATGCACGGCATCGATCCCAAGGAAGTCCGGATGGTGGAGATGCCCTTTCCGGCCATGGTGGGAGCTTTGGGAACGGGCAAAATAGATGTCGCCTTTGAGGTGGCTTCTCTTTATGGTTTGGCCAAAAAGAAGTTCAAGGCCTTTGACCTGCTCTGGGATGCCGATATTCGGAAAGAGGGCCTGATGGTGGCCGGTTATTTTATGCGAGCCAGCCTGGCTGCCCAGCGGCCCGAACTCCTCAACGGTTTCCTCAAGGCGATAGTTAAATCCATCCGCTGGCAGCAGGCTCACTTGGAGGAGGCCACCGATATATTGACCAACCCGAAGAATACCCGTACTAGAAAGGCAGCCTTAAAGAGTCAGCTGCCTATGGTGTTTTACAACCGGGATGGAGAGCTCTTCATCCATTCGTTAAAGAAGGATATGGAGTCCTCTATTAAATACGGCTTCATCCCCAAGAACGTCAACAAGGAGGAACTCCTTTCCAAGGTTGTCGACCCCGAGCCGTTAAAGAAGGTGTGGCGAGAACTGGGTATTGATAAGCCGAAGATTTGGGGACCCTGGAAATACACCGACCCCGGACCCTGGAGGCGGTGAGAACTTAGAGTTATTAAGGGTGTTGGGGGAAACTAGCTGTTTTCTCGCCCCTGGTGAGGATCTTCAGGCGAGCCGTAAGATTAACGGTCCGCTGAAATCGAAGCTCTCGAAAAAGGTTCCCCCCCTTAAAGAAGTTGGTGATGGTCCTTGGCCTTTTTCGGGGGTATTGTACGTGTTTGCCAATAATTGATATGGCGGATAAATGAGCTTGACAAGCGGGGAGGGCTGGACTAAGGTGAGTAGCGCCCTTGGCCGGGCAAAAATGACCGCATAATTGTTGTTAAGCAAAAAAAGGAGGGGCTGGTAAAACCCCAGTTCAGCTAACGTCATCCCGGCAGTATTGTCGGCTGCCGGATGTCCTTTAATCAACGGTGATAAGGAGGGATGATTATGTCTAGGAACTATTGGTTGATTGCTGTTCTCTTGGTGGTCATGGCTGTTTTTCCCAATACTCTCTTCTCGGCGGCGAAGGTAAGGTTCGCCAGCCAGGTCAAGACCCAAGCCTATTATGTGCTGCCGATTCTGACCGCGATGGATAAAGGATTCTTTAAACAACAGGGCATTGAGGTGAAGTATGTCCCCTTCCGCTCTGGCTCTGCCCAGCACCGGGGAGTGGCTGCTGGCGCGGTGGATATGGGGCTCGGCGGCCTTACCTCCTTGGCCACGGCCGTGGCCCGGGGAGGTAAGGGTAAGGCGATTGCCGATCCGGGCATGGTAGTGGACTTTATCTTGTGGGTGCTGAATAAAAGCCCGCTTAGAAAGCCCCAGGATTTGAAAGGGACCAAGATCTCTATAACCAGGAGAGGCTCCACCACCGAGGCGTTGGCCCGTGCAGTTACTAGGTCCCTGGGCCTGGAGAAAGATGTGCGGATAGTCGCCGCGGGGGGGAGCGCGGCCCGAGTAGCTGCCCTCAAGTCCGGGATCGTCGATGTCACCATAGGCTCCTTTTTCTCCATGATCCCCTTGATAGTCAAGGGAGAGGTGCGGCAGTTCCTTGACGTGAGCGATTATGTTCCCCGCGGCATAACCATGCAGGTCCTCTTTGCCCATCCCGATTTCATAAAGAGTAACCCTGCTGGTATAAGAGGGGGGGTAAAGGCGTTCATGCAAGGGGCTAACTTCATAATGGATAATCCGGAGTGGGCCCTTAAGACGATGGTAACTCATTCGGACCTGCGCTTGTCCAGGAAGATGGCCGATGGCATCTCCCCCAAGCTCCGCTATGCCCGAAAGGCGAAAGAGGTAGCCAGCGGAGATGTCCGGAAGCTGCTCAGCTGGCTGGTGGATAATGGCCTGATGAAAGCCAAAGAGATGCCCGAGGTCACGGACGTATCGTCGGCGGTGATTTTCCGCTAGTGAAAAGGGCGCCAACTCACTACAGTGGGGCAGGAAACGGGAGCGGGGAGGTTTCCCCTGGCCAATGCCCACCAAGCTATCATTAGTCCGCGGGTGAGAGATAAGATCCAGGCGGGAAGATGCTAATAGGGATATGCCAATACGGATGATGGTTGTTGCCTGGAGGCTATACTGGCTTTTATTCGAATAGGAGAGTAAGATGGCGTATTACAAGGATTTAAGGGAGTATCTCTCCTTTTTGAAGAAGAATGACAAGCTCAGGATAGTGGAGAGGGAGATCAACAAGGACAGCGAGCTTCATCCCTTGGTTCGTTGGCAATTCCGGGGGTTGCCCGAGGAGCAGCGGACCGGTTTTTTGTTCCAAAGCCTTACTGACAGTTCAGGCAAGAAATATCATTGTTCAGTAGCCAGCGCGGTTATTGGCGCTTCCCGGGAGATATACGCCATGGGCATGCAATGCGCGCCTGAGGATATCCATAAGAGATGGCTGGAGGCGTACCGCCGACCTCTGGAGCCCAAGCTGGTGGATAGCGGCCCGGTCAAGGAGGTCATCCACTGGGGTGAAAATCTTTTGGAGCACGGCGGCTTGAACGAGTTTGCCATTCCCATGGCTACCAATGGCTGGGAGGGCCTGCCCCGGCTGACCGCGATCTCCTGGCACACCCGGGACCCGGACACCGGGGTGACTAACATCGGCACTTATAACGGCTACTTGTTTGGCCCCGGCCTGACCTCCTGCGGTACCGCGCACAACGCCCATCTGCGGCTTCATTTGGAAAGGTGCCGCCAGAAGGGCATCCCTCTGCAAGCGGCTGCCGTTATCGGGGGCGTGCCCGCGGTATCTATGGTCAGCGTCACCAAGGTCCCCTTCGGTTTGGATGAACTGGCAGTGGTGGGAGGAATCGCCGGTGAGCCGTTAGAGGTGGTCAAGTGCGAGACCTCGGATATCCTGGTTCCCGCGCATGCCGAGATAGTAATTGAGGGGGAGTTGCGCGCCGATTATGAGATTCCCAATCCGGCTATGGGCGAGCACCTGGGATACATGGTGCTTCATAAGTTGCTTTTCCCATTTGAAGTAAAGTGCATAACCCATAGGGTCGATCCCATCTGGCACGATTACATAAGCCAGATGCCGCCGAGTGAATCCAGTACCATCAGAGGGATAGGCTCTGAGGGGACCATGCTCAATTTCTTGAAAAACGATTGTGGCATTCCTCAGGTGAAGGATGTGGCCTTTCATCACTGCGCCGGGGCATGGCGGCTATGTGTGATTCGGCTTCAGGATATAGGCGGTGTTCGCACCCATAACGGGACGGTGTGGCAGGCGTTGAATGCCTCTCTATCCATATCCCCTGATTGGCCTAAGATCGTCATCGCTGTGGATGAGGATATTGACCCCTGGGATCTGGAGTCGGTGTTTTGGGCGGTCTGCTTTCGGTACCAGCCCCATCGGGATTCCAGGATAATCCAGGGAAGGACGGCAAGCATGGACCAATCCTCGGTGCCCTACCTCGAGGAAGAGGAAGTGGATGACAGGCACCGCTTCCCGACCAGCATGTCCGGGCCTCAAGGGGCTTCGGCCCAGCTTATGGATGCCACCCGCAAGTGGGACTATACGCCGGTAGCCCTGCCCAAAAGGGAATACATGGAGCGGGCGAGAGAGTTGTGGGAAGAGCTCGGTTACCCACCGCTTAAGCCCCAAGCCCCTTGGTATGGCTACTCTTTAGGTGTCTGGCCAGCGGAATACGCGCGCCAGGCCGAGTTGGCGGAAAAAGGCAAGTTTGACCAGGTGGCGGAGATGTTGCTGGCCAAAGCCAGGCGTTAATGGTACCGCTTGGGTGGCCGTCTTCGGTCGAGAAGACCGGCAAGGAGCCGGGAAGCGTTAATAATAAAGGTCAGCCTTTTTGACAGCTGAGATAAGAAAACGGGTTAGGAGGAGAGTAAACTATTTGCTGGTGTGCTGACCTGGGAATTAAATGAGGTATAATGTTCTCCACTCCCAGGGAGTTTACCTGCTGGAGCGGGAGAGAAAGATAATCAGGAGTTGTTACGGGCGAGCGGGAGGGACTAGTAGATGAAAGATTTTGAATACCTACAACCAACAACCATCCAGGAGGCCTGCTCCATGCTCTCTGAGCACGGCTCAGAGGCCAAGGTCATGGCCGGCGGGGTGTCTCTGCTCACGTTGATGAAACAGAAACTGGTTCAGCCCAAGTATGTGGTGAGTCTGGATGGCATCCCCAACCTGCGCTACATTAATCTCGATAATGGCGGCTTGAGGATAGGTGCGTTGACTACCCATCGGGCCATCGAAAAATCGGCCTCTCTGGCAGAGAAATGGCCGATTCTGACCGAGATGGCAAGCAATATCGGCTCGGTTCAGGTGCGAAACTTGGGCACCCTGGGTGGAAACATTTGCCACGCCGAGCCCGCCTCTGATCCGCCGGCGGTGCTGGTGGCCCTGGATGCCGCGGTGAAATTGGTCAGCAGCAGCGGCGAAAAGGTTGTGCCGATGGAGGAGTTCCTGGTCGACTTTTACGAAACGGCCATTAGTTCGGAGGAGATATTGACTGAGATACAGATCGCCGAGCAAGCACCGGGAACGCGGGGCGCCTATATTAAATTCAATCCCCGCTCGGCCATGGACCTGCCGGTAGTCGTGGTGGTGGCCTTCGTCGTCCCGGGCAAGGGAGCGGTCAAGGATGTAAGGATAGGGTTGGGTGCAGTGAGTCCCCGGGCCATCAGGGCGAGACGCTCGGAAGAGGTGCTCAAGAGCAAGGGGCTCACCGAGGAGGCTATTAAAGAAGCCGGCCAGTTGGCCAGTGAGGACATAGATCCTGTTTCAGACATCAGGGGGTCGGCCGACTACCGCCGGGAGGTGACCAAGGTACTGGTGGCCAGGGCGTTAAACCGAATAAAGTGAGAGGGGAGAAAAGATGCAGGTAACGCTGGACTTAACCGTTAATGGTGAAGATTATAGGGTGACGGTTCCGGCTAAAGCGCTCTTAGTGGAAGTTATAAGGGAGATCATCTGTCTTACCGGAACGAAACGGGGCTGCGACGAAGGCGTGTGCGGCTCGTGCACTGTGCTTCTGGACGGCAAGGCGGTCTGCTCTTGTTCGGTGCTGGCTGTCAGGGCCCAGGGCAAGCAGATAACTACCATTGAAGGGCTGGCTAAGGATGGAAAACTTCACCCCTTGCAGGAGGCGTTCATAAACTTCGGCGCCATCCAATGCGGCTATTGCACCCCGGGCATGATATTGGCGAGTAAGGCCTTGCTGGATGATAATGCCTCCCCCAGTGAGCGCCAGGTGCGAGAAGGGATAATGGGTAATCTGTGCCGGTGCACCGGTTACGTTAAGATTGTGGAGGCTATCTTAGCCTGCTCCCAGGGGAAGGTAGCCCCTGATGCCTGAACTTAGTATGGTTGGTCGTTCGGTTGTGCGGCTGGACAGCCGGGATAAGGTTACCGGAGGTGCTAAGTTCGTGACCGACCTCAGCCTTCCCCGCCTGCTCTGCGGCAAGATTTTGCGCAGCCCTTATCCCCATGCCCGGCTTCTCAAGATCGATGTCACCAGGGCGTTGTCAGTGCCGGGCGTGCGGGCCATACTTACCGCCGAGGATACGCCGAAGAATATAATCGGACATATAGTGGTCGACGAGGTACTGATCGCTTTCGAAAAAGTGCGCTATGTGGGCCAGGAGGTGGCCGCGCTGGCAGCCGAATCCGAGGAAGCGGCTGAAGAGGCCCTCGGCTTAATAGAGGTTGAGTATGAGGAGTTGCCCCCGGTCTTCGACCCGGAGGTGGCCCTGGGACCTGATGCCCCCTTGATCCACGATGGCGGCAACCTGGCCTATCATTTTGAATATCAACGTGGTGATATCGAACAGGGCTTTCGGGAATCAGACCATATCTTCGAAAGCAGGTACACCACTCAGAGCAACCATCAAGGTTATATCGAACCCAGAGGTTGTCTGGCGCTGGCTGATCCCACCGGCAAGGTGACCATTTGGGCTGGTGTCCAATCTATTTTTCGGACCCGTAGTCGGGTAGCCAAGTTCCTCGATCTAGCGGAGACCAAGGTCCGCGTCATTCAACCTTACACCGGAGGAGGGTTCGGAGGTAAAACCGCGCCCAACGAGCCGGCTGTCGCCGCGCTGCTGGCTTTGAAGACCGGAAGGCCGGTCAGGCTGGTGAACACCCAGGAGGAGGAATTCAAAGCGACCCGCCCCCGGGTGCCGGCTATTATCTACCAGAAGTTGGGAGTGAAAAAGGACGGCACCTTGCTGGCCCGCCAGGTTCGGGTGATAGCTGACTGCGGCGCCCTTTCAGGAAATGTGCCCCACATCGCCGAGACCATGGCTCAGAGGCCGGACAATCTCTACCATTTTGCCCATTTGAAGGGCGAGGGTTTTGTGGTCTATACCAACAATACCCCGGGGGGTGCCTGTCGGGGATTTGGTAATCCCCAGGGGCATTTTCCCCTGGAGTCGGAACTGGACGAGATTGCCCGAACCCTTAAATTGGACCCGGTTGAGCTTAGGATGAAGAATGCAGTGAATGTCAATGAAGTAACCCTTCATGGCTGGAAGATCGGCAGCTGTGGCCTGAAGGACTGCCTGAAGTTGGCTGGTGAAAAGACCGGTTGGAGAGATAAACGGGCGAATAAGAAACCTGGTCAAGGGATAGGCCTGGCCGTGGGTATACACGTTAGTGGCAACCGGCGGGGTGAGAATTTCGCCGGCTCAGCCGCGTTCGTCAAGGTGGATCCCAGTGGGAATGTTGCCTTGATAACCGGCGAAAGCGATACCGGCCAGGGGGCCTGGACCGCGTTGGCTCAGATAGTGGCCGAGGAGTTGGGCATAGAGATGAATTCCATAACCGTGGCCCCGGCTGATACCGATATTGCTCCCTTCTGCCTGGGAGCCTATGCTAGTCGGGTGGCGGTGATCGGCGGCCAGGCAGTGCGGGTGGCGGCCCTCGATGCCCGGCAGCAACTGTTTGCCCAAGCGGCCCAGGTTCTGGAAGCTAACCCTGAAGACCTGGAGGCCAGCAAAGGCCGGATATACGTCAGGGGTGCGCCCGATCGGGGTTTGACCTTTGTGGAGGCCTGTCGACGGGCAGTATACAGGCAAGGTGGCGGCCCTATCCTGGGCCGGGGTACTTATGACCCACCTACGGTGCAGGCCGATAAGTCGCTCTACGGCAATTTCTGCCAGAGTTATCCTTTTTGCGCCCAGGTGGTGGAGGTGGAGGTGGACCAGGGTACCGGTCAGGTGAGGTTGGTTAATATCTTCGCGGCTGACGACGTGGGCAAGGTCATCAATCCCATTTTGGAAGAGGGCCAGGTGCATGGCTGCCTTTCCCAGGCCGTTGGCTTCTCACTGATGGAGGAGATCGCTCGGGACAACGGAAATGTCATTAACCC
>JAZFTZ010000050.1:0-4763 GCA_036446955.1 Thermodesulfobacteriota bacterium | reverse complement strand
ACTGTCGCGGCCGACGTGTCTGGAGAGCGTTGGTGGATACGATACAATGAGCGGCAAGCAGCCGAGAGGTCGGTTAAACTTCCCCCGGGTATCCGGGGAAAGGTCATCGAGCGCTACTTCAGTTCTATCTCCGCTGCCAGGGGTAAAATACTTTTCTCCCCTAGAGGTGACTCCACCGGCCAGGTGGTGGAGATTTATGATAACCACGGCCGGAAATTTCGTCTGGCCATCGACCCCGTGATAGGCAGTATCACTTTATCGCGAGGTTCTTAAATTGACTAGGCGCGCTAGGGATAATTTAACTAGCTCGGGTTTTACCCTGCTGGAAGTTGTAGTGGCGACGTCCCTTTTAGCTATCGGGCTTTTGTTAGCCTCGCAAAATTTTTCCGCTAGCTTCAGAGGAATCAAAACTTCCCAGGAATATATGAACGCGACGACATTGGCCAGCAACAGGATGGCTGATCTTCTGTTGCGAGATTCCCTTCCACCCAGCAGAGGAAGAGGGCAGTGGGCTGGCTTTGCCTGGGAGGAGGAGGTAGCGCGCACAGAGCTCATTGGCGCCGGGTTGGAGGCAAGCCAGGTGGCCATGATGAAGGTGAGGGTAAAGGTATTCTGGGGCAACCGGGCGGTTCAATTATGGACCCTGAAAAGCGCATATCGAGAGATATCTCCCTAGCCTGGTCAGGAGTTAAGGGATTCACCTTGCTGGAGCTTCTGCTGGCCATCTCCATCCTTGCCGTCGTACTGGCCATGGCGACCGGCGGCCTGAGCCTGGGATATAGGGCCTGGTCCAAGGGGGGCGAGCGGATGGAAAGGCTGGATCGCCTGCGCGTGGTCACCAGCGTGATAGGTCAGGAGGTGGCTTCGGCTTTTGCTTTTGCCAAGGGGAGCAAGATGGCAAAAGAGGTTGCCTTTGTCGGTGGGCAAGGCTCCTTGAGCCTGGTGGCCACTAATCCGCCGACCGGTACTAAGGAAATCGTCCTTTATGTGGACAACGATCCAGCTACCGCCGAATCAGGCCTGATCCTAAAGCAGGATATCGTGCCCAATGGCAGCCTCTTTTCCTCTGATAAAGGGAGAGTAGTCGAATTAGGTAAAGAGATAACCGGTTTGAGGCTCCGTTATTACCATGAGAGAAAACTGAGCGACGGAACGGTGGTGAAGGAATGGCTCACCAGCTGGCCGCCGGAAAGCACGGCCGGTGAGACGGAGCAGGCTGGCTCGAAGCTCTCTTTGCCGAAGGCTATCGAAATAGCTTTGGTCCAAGGCAATGGTAGGGGAAAGCTAGGCCAGCCGCTGGTTTATCCCGCCGAGGTAATTATTATCAGGCAGGAGCTGGAGCTATCTCAACCGAGGCAAAAGCAGTAGTTGCCCGGGCGGTAAAGTGCGACTGAAGATGAGAAAATTTGCTCGAAATAGATACTTCGTAAACGATCAGCAAGGTCTGGCCTTGATTCTGGTTCTGCTCATCCTGATGCTGCTTACGGCCCTGGCCAGCGAACTGGCCTTTTCCACCAGGACGGAATATAATCTGACCTCTAATTCTATCCAGGAAAAGCAGGCTTACTTCATCGCGTTGGCAGGATACCAAATGGCCTTGGCCCAGATAATGACCGAGTACGACTATGTGTACCGAGATAATGAGGGGAACTTAGTATTCGCCAACAGGGGCAGCGGGAAAGAGTCGAGAACGTTGAGAGCGGCTGGATTTGATATCCCCCTGGGGCCGGGGATATTCTCCTACTGGATAACCGATGAAGACAGCAAGATAAATATTAATGCTATCAAACGAAACAAGTTACATCTCTTGCTCGAGGAGACAGGAATTGAAGGCAGCCAGCGGGATAACCTGGCCGACTCCATATTGGACTGGCGGGATGCTGATACCGTCCCAAGGCTGAAAGGCGCCGAGGATGACTACTATAGAGGGCTTCCTCAGCCTTACGAAAGCAAAGATGGCAGCTTCGATACTATTGAAGAGCTTCTCTTGGTAAAGGGGGTCACTCCGGAAATTTTTTATGGCAGCAAATCGGCTGAGGATGGTCAAGGTTACCGAGGGATCAGCCAGTTTCTGACGGTTCAGCCCAGGGGGGTAAACCGAAATACCGCCGAGGAGATTGTCCTCAAAGTGGCCTTTGGCGAGGAAAAGGCGGAGAGAATCGTTTCCCAGCGGAGTACCAAGAACGGGGTTTTCCGTGACCGGGATACGTCCAAGAGTTTTACCATAATAGCCACCGGCCAAATAAATAATACGCCTATCAGGCGGGCAATAAAGGCCATCGTGACCAAGGAGGTAACCCGTCAAGAACAAAGGGTCAAGATTATTTATTGGAACGATAATTACCTTTCCGGTGGGGTGAGTTTCTAGGCTAAGGGGGTTCCCGTTAGATGAAAACCGCCAAAGCGGCTCTGGGAATTGAGATCAAGGACGAAGAGATAAGACTGGTCTGTTTAACCCCGGGTTTGACCCGGCCAAGACTGTTGGCCGCAAAGACCATCTCCTTCTCCAGCAAAGACCTATCCTTGCCCGGTCGGGTGAAAGAAGGGCTGGCCGCGATCGAGGGATTTATAAGGAGATTATCGACTAAGCCCATGCGGGTGGTGATAGGATTCTCCCGGAAAAAGGTTTTCATGAGGACTTTGCAACTTCCCCGGGTGGATGCAGATGATTTACCCCGGGCAGTAGAGTTCGAAATGGAGCGTCATATTCCCGTACCTCTCCGGGAAGTGCATCTGGCTTTTAAGAGATTGAGAAGAGACCGGGAGGCCGGGATAAAGGTGATAGTTATTGCCGTTCAACGGTCCCTTTTAGAGGGATACCTTACCCTATTCGCCCGGGCCGGCTTGGTGGTGGACCAGGTGAGTGTTACTCCTTGGGCCAAATCTCATCTCCTTGGCCGCAGCCTCTCCAGGTCACAAAAAGGCAAGGTCCAGCTAATTTTGGAAAGGGAAGGAAAGGATTACAGTCTGGAGGCCATCCGAGGAGGAGAACTTATCTCGGCCAGCGTTTTTACGCCCAGGGGCGAGGAAAGCGACCATTACCATCAACTCTTGGATCATTTGGCTGGGCAGTTTCAGGCATCTGGGGTACCTTTGGACCCCCATGACGAAGAGGTGTTGAGTTTCTTTCATCTTGGCTCACCGCCGGAGTTTATTAAGGAATCGATTACAAATTGGCAGCCGCTGAAGATCAGTGTTGATCTCCCTTCGTCGCTGGAGGTGGATTTGCCTGCTTTCGGGGGAGCGATAGGCTTGGCCTTTCAGGGCCTCGGCTACTTCGATGATGAAATAAATCTTATTTATAGCCGACCGGAGGTACCCAGCCGAACAGGGTGGGGACCTTTCATTTGGGCCGCGGTAGGAATAGTAGTTGCTGTTTTCCTGGCCCTTTTCGTCAACGATTACCTAAATGACAGTCGGCGGTTGGAGGAATTGAAGGGCCAGCTGGCCAAGTTGCGCCCGGCGGTTGCCGAGGTTCAAGATTTGACCAAGCAATTAAATCAGGTCAAAACCAAATTGGAACAAGGGAGCAGGCTGGCAAAAAAAGAGAGGAGCAAGCTGGCACTTCTAAATGAGTTGGCCAGAGTTTTGCCCAAGAATGCTTGGTTGATGCGACTATCTTACAAGGAAGGCCGAATCAGGTTGCGGGGACGGACAAGCTCCTCCCAGGGGCTGGTCCAGCTCTTGGAGCGCTCTTCCTTCTTGGAGAACGTTCAATTCGACGCGGCTATAACCAGGAGAGGGGACATCGAGTTCTTCACTATGAAGGGCAGACTTGAGGGTTATCAAAGAGAGTAGAAAGATATGCAGATTGGAGCACGAGAAAAAAAGGCTATAGTCATTGCCGCGGTGGCGGTGGTGGCTTATCTGATTTATGCTATCGTCATTTCGCCAACCCGGGAAAGGCAAGAACGGGTGCAGGAAGAGTTGGCGGCAAGCAGTCTTTTGCTCAAGAAATACCAGACCGTCACCGCCGGGCGTGATCAGATAAGGGGTGAACTCAAGCAAGGCACAACTGAGCTGGCCCAGTTTGAGTCTCGATTACTCACCGCGGATAAGCCACCCTTAGCGGCTTCCCAACTTCAGCAGATTATCAACCAGATGGCCACAAAGGTGGCCATTGACATCAGGAGTATTACCATCCTGAGGCCGAATGAGAACGGTCCCTATGTCGAGATAGCTATTAGGGTGGTCTTTGCTGGAAATAGCCCGAAACTTAAGGCCTTGTTGGAGGAGATCGAAGGTCACCGGCTTCTCCTCCAGGTTAAGGAACTGGCGATCAATGTTATCAACCCGAACATAGAGAGGAATCTACAGGTAACCATGGTGGTCTCGGGCTTTACAAAGAAGGGAGTTTAGAGGTGTTCTTGGCGACCATAACGGCCTTTCTTCTTCAGGTCCTACTGTTGACTTTCCTCATCCCTCAGGCCGCGCCCCAGGCCCCGCCGGCTGGCCCCGAGGCGGTGGCTCCGCCATCCTATGACGCTATTGTTGAAAGGGACTTGTTCCGCTCCAGCCGGGAGAGATGGGTCGCCCCGCCCCCTTCACCCGCTCGCGCTAAGGGGCCTAAGGTGAAGGCTGCTCCTAAACCGCGTCTCCGCCGGGCTGAGCCAAAGCCGAGATTCGTCCTTCACGGGGTCGGTCTGGGCAGTGATGGCACCAAGATTGTCGTACTGGAGGAAGCTCGGTTGACGAAGGGGAAGGTTTTACTCTTCCGCATTGGCGACCGGTTGGGCCCGTACCGGGTCAAAGAGATTCATCCC
>JAZFTZ010000049.1:0-7252 GCA_036446955.1 Thermodesulfobacteriota bacterium | reverse complement strand
CCACCAGGTAGGGGAGGTATTTGACGTCCACCTGGAGCAGGTCTCCAGGCCTGGGCACCAGGAAGGTCCTGCGGTATCTTTTGGGCTTTCTCTTATGCCTCCTTATCAAGCCGGCCCTTTTAAGCACCCGGTAGGTGCCGGGAGGGCTGGGGACCCGTTTAAGACCCGGCTGGCGGTTAAGCAGGCTCCAGAGCCGGAGGGGCCCCAGACGGGTCTTCCGGCGAAGCCTTATGATGCGCCTGGCCATCCCCTTTTCGATGCGCCGGGGCGAGCGCTAGGGCCTTCGGGAGCGGTTCAGGAGGGAGTTGGGATCACCCCTGGCCTGCCTAAAGCGCCAGCGCCATTTGTAGAAGGTCTTCCGGGAGATCTCAAAACGCTTACAGGCCAGGCTGACACTACCCAAGCTCTCCACCTCCACAAACCAGTTATACCGTTTACGGATGATCTCCTCCGGGGTAAGATACCAATGAGACATGGGTGACCTCCTTTCAGGGGTGGTTAACGTCGAACCTCTCCACTACCATAAAGTGTCACCCATGTCTCGTAACAAGATACAGCCCCTGGTTGGTCGGCTTGACAATTAATCTGCCTTGTGCTAGAAAATTAGAGACGATCTGGCGAGGAGGCTGGCAACGGCTGGAGGAGAAGACAGATGGCGAGTGAAATCTATGGCTGGGAGGACGCTGATGGGGAAAACCCTGATGTTGATGAATACTTGAGCGAGGATTTCTTCTCCGAGGAAGAGGAAGAATGATATCCGAGGATCAACCGGGAAGGGAATATGATTAGCGAACGTCGCCGAACAATCAAGCGCAGAAGGAAGCGTAAGCAGGAAGCAAGAAAGCTAAAGCGAAAGCAGTCAGCCACACAGGGCAAAGGCTGAGAAGGACCGAGAGAAAAAGATGGCGGATATTCTGGTGAAGAACGGTTTTGTTATCACCCAGGACGACTCGCGCCGATTGATCGAAAAAGGGGCAGTCACTATCAAGGGTGATAGGATTGAGGCGGTGGGCGATACGGAAAAGCTAGCCCAGGGGAAATTCAATACCGTCATTGATGCCAGCGAAAAACTGGTCATGCCCGGACTGGTCAACGCCCACGTACATTTGCACAGCCCGTTAAGCCGAGGTCTGCTGGATGACGTGGAATGCGTAACCTGGATCGTCCGGACTTTCAGTGGCTATTATCCCCTGGTGGACGAGCAGCTCTATTACCTTAATACCAGCCTCTGCTGTCTGGAGATGATCAAGACCGGCACCACCACTTTCTGTGACTGTGGGACAATTCCCACCATCGAGAAAGCCGCCTTGGACGCGGCTCGAGCTTCCGGCATAAGAGGAGTCCTGGGGCGCTCGGTAATGGATATCTATGACCCGCCCGCGCTGACCGGTATCCCTGAATCTCGTCAGGAGACCAGCAAGCAGGCCCTGATCCGGACCGAGGAATTCATCAACCAGTGCCGAGGCCAGGGCGATGGGCGAATAATCCCTGGGATCACCATCCTTCAGGTGCCCAATGCCTCGGATGAGCTCTGCCAGGGGGTGAAGGGGCTAAGCGAGCGTTATTCAGTGGGTGTCCAGACCCATGCCTCGGTTACCGAAGCCATGGTCAGCATTACCAAACAAAGATTTGGCCAAAGAGATATAGAGCGGATGGCCAGCCAGAATCTGCTCGGCCCCCAGTTCATGGCTGCCCATGCCGGCTGGCTTGATGGCAAGGAGATGCTACTTCTCAAAGAGAGTAAATCCAGCCTGGCCCATATACCCAGCTCCAGCATGCATGGCGCTTACGGAAGCATCTCACGAGGCAGGTTCCCGGAACTGGTCTCCATGGGCGTAAACGTAGCCCTGGGTTGCGACGGCGCTTCGTGCAGCAATCATTTCGACATGATTCGGCAAATGTACCTGACGGCTACCGCCCACAAGGAGGCCCGGCTCGACCCCGAACTTTTCACCTGCCAGCAGGTTTTGGACATGGCCACTCTGAACGGAGCTCGAGCCCTGGGACTGGAGAGGGAAATAGGGTCGCTGGAACCCGGCAAGAAGGCCGATATAGCCATATTGAACCTGATGAGGCCGGGAATGGTTCCTTACGCCCGGCAAAACTTGGTCTCCAATCTGGTCTATTCGGCCACGGGAAGCTGCGTGGATACGGTGATCATTGACGGCAACCTGGTCATGGAGCGGGGTGAGGTAAAGACCATGGACGAGCAGGAGGTATTAAGCCAGGGCCAGGAGGCGTTCAAAGAGGTACTGAAAAGAATCGACTGGCTGAGCTGACCAACCTCTCCGCCGGGGCAGGCTGGGCTTTTAAGGTATACGCAGGGCGGTAAAGAAGAACCTCTGCTCCCGTTTTATATATAGCAGGACCGGCCTTGACCCTCTGTTCTTTGCCAACAGTTTATTGAAACGGCCAACATCGTTGACCTTTTCCTGGTTGATCTCCAGGATAATATCTCCCTTAGCTAAATCGGCCCTATCAGCCAGACTGCCGGGGGGGATCTCCTCCACCAAGACTCCTGCCTTGGCACCGCCGGACACTTCAGTTACCTTAAGGCCCAAGGTCTCCTCTGTTTTTCTCTCCGGCCGGGCAGCCAGCTCGCGCTCCGACCTCTGGCCGATCACTACTTTGAGGGTTTTCCTCTCATGCTTACGGATAACCTGCACCTGGGCTTCCTCTCCCACCCTGGCCTCGGCAACATACTGGAAGAGCTCTCGCAAGCCCAGGATCCTCTTGCCATTGAGAGAAATAATCACATCACCGGCCCGGATGCCACCGCGATATGCCGGCTCGCCCTCCAGGACATTGGCCACGATGATACCGTCGGTCTCGTCCAGCCCCAAGGCCTCGGCCATCTCCGGCGTTATTCCCTGAGGGGTCAGGCCCAGCCACCCCCGGACTACTTTGCCGGTCGATTTCAAATTAGTCAGGACCTTCTTTACCTGGTTAACCGGGATAGCAAAGCCGATACCCTGAGCTGAAGATATGATGGCCGTGCTAATACCCACCACCTGGCCCTTGATATTAAGGAGTGGGCCGCCGCTGTTGCCTGGATTTATGGAGGCATCAGTCTGAATATAATTCTCATACGGGCTGCCACCTAGTACCCGGCCTTTGGCACTGACTACCCCCACGGTCACGGTGTAGTCCAGTCCATAGGGACTGCCTATAGCCATCACCCACTCTCCCACGCGCAGCGCGTCAGAGTCACCCAGCTCCAGGGTTCTAAGTTTCTCTCCTTTTTTAAGCTCGATCTTTAGCAGAGCCAGGTCGGTGATGCTGTCGCTGCCCACCACCTGGGCCAGGTATTCTCGGCCATCGTTGAGCCTGACCACTATCTCGTCGGTGTTAGCTATCACATGATCATTGGTCAGGATGAGACCATCGGGATCAACAATGAACCCAGAGCCCAAAGACCTCTGCTTAGAGCCTGGATTACGTGGCCCCTGAAAAGGCTGAAAGGGTCGTCGAAACGGCCGGCGGCGGGGAATGGGAGGATGGACAAAGGACTCCCCCTGCTTGCCAAACTTGGTGGTGCTTATGTTAACCACCCCGGGTTTATCCCGAGCGGCAATCTGAACGAAAACATCAAGCGTAAGAGGTGAGGCCGCGTAAAGGGTGGCAGGCATAAGCACTAAAACTAAGAAAACAAAACTGGCGCGCCTCATGCCCTGCTCCTCATTACTTAGTTTATTATTATTAACATAACCTAGCTGCCAGACCCGCGTCAAGATAAATTGGCCGATATGCTCGAGCGGGTCCGTTCCACGAGCTGGCCCAGGCTGGCTGGTTTTTCCTTCTCCAGGTCAATCGCCGGAGAGATAAAAACTTTCACCTCCCCCTTATTTATCCTCAGACTACCCTTGGACAAGATCTTCCTGGTCCCGGAGATGGTCACTGGCACGACGGCAAAACGGCCTCTCAACGCCAGCACGAACCCGCCCCGCTTGAAAGGTAACAGATTCCCGTCCGGGCTACGGGTCCCCTCGGGAAAGATGATCAATGAATGGCCCTGTTTGATAACCTCCAGAGCCGTGTCCAAGGCTTTGGCCGCTTTTCTGAAGCTCGTTCGCTCCACACTAATATAGCCCGCCCTTTTCATATGCCAGCCCAGGAAGGGAACATGAAACACCCCCTTGGTCGATATCCACTTGAAAGAGGTGGGGAGATAACCGGTTAAGACCACTATGTCCACCCAGCTCTGATGGTTGCAAAAGAATATCTGCGGCCGGTCCTTAACCAGATTATCCCCGCCGAAGAACTGAACCTTGCTTCCGTTAGCTGCTAAAATCATTCGCGCCCACCTTCGCGCACAGCGGTGGGGATAACCGCGCTTGGGGAAAAGGAAGGAGGCAACAACGGAGATAACGCTCCAAAACAATGTGAGCAGGCCAACCACTGGCCAGATGTACAGTTGCCTGATCATAATCTCCTCTACCTAACTCAAACCATCCCGGGAGACGGGGGCGAGGGCCTTTGTGCGGAGAAAACCCTTTTAAAATGGTTTTCCCCAGAGAGGAGTTTCCCCCACAACACATACAAATATAAGCCCTTTCTTGACTCCTAGCAACCGGATTGATATTATCTGTTAAGATCAAGCCCGTCAAAGTCCCAGACGAGGGGGCAAATATATGCAAGATAAACTATTCAAAGTCCGCACCATGGCCTGGTACGGTGATGAAGAGATGGAACTCAACTTCCCGGCTTGCTGGGAGGTGGTGAATTGTAAGATGGCCGGCCACGATACCCCAGCTCTGACCGACGATCAGATTGAAGCCGCTTTTGCCCATCCCATCGGCACCAAGCGGGTAAGAGAATTGGCCCGGGGCAAGCGGAAAGCAGTCATCCTCTTTGACGACATGCGCCGCCCCACTCCGGTGGGCAAGATAGCCAGATTTGTGCTTAACGAACTCAAAGACGCGGGCATGAAGGATAACCAGATAAGATTTATGTTATCCCGGGCCAACCACGAAAACATGGACAACGAGGATTTTCTCAAGAAACTGGGGCCGGAAAGTGCGGTATATTGGTACCGGAGTTGGCCGGAGGTACTGGCACAACTGAACGCGGCCCATGGAGAGGGAACCCGGGTGGCCTTCTCCCCATGCGCCCCTATCCAGTACCCCGAGTCAGAGGAGAAGAGTCAACCAGGCTAGCCCCGGGGAACCGTTGACATTGAGGTGAAAGCCATGGCCGAAAGAGATCGTTTTCGACACCTGCTCGCACTACGGCCGGAGAATGCCGCGGCCAAGCTTGCCGACAGCCCGGTCTGTTTACTTAACTCTCACCATATCCTCCAAGCCCTCAAGGACAGGGAATGCATTGTAATGGCCGCTAACACCCGAATCAAACATGTCATTCCTGGAATCATGCGGGCGGCCAAAGATACTGATGCGGTAGTATCATTCCAGTTGGCCAAGTCGGAGAGCGACCTTTCCGGAGGCTACACCGGCTGGGTCCCGGAAAGTTATTTCCAGTCCATCCTGGAATATGCTGACCGAGTGGGTTACTTCCTGCCCTTCTTCATTCACGGTGACCATATAACCATAAAGAACACCAGCGAAGCTGAGATCAATACCGCTCGAGAACTCATCGTCGCTCAGTTGGATGCCGGATATACCTCTTTTTGCGTGGATGCCTCCTTCAATCCTCTCGCTGACAATATTCGCATCACCGCTGAGCTGGCTAAGCCCATAAAGGATGCTTCTCTGGGGCTTGAGGTGGAGGTGGGAGAGATAAAGAGCGCGGGCCTGGAAGGGGGAGAGATAACCACGGTCGAGGAAGCGGTCGAATTCATAACCGGACTTGAGCAGAGGGGTATCCATCCCGACTTGTTGGCCATCAACAATGGTTCCAAACACGGCAATTACCTGGAAGGAGAGGAAATCTCCATCGACCTTGAGCGAACCGGTGAAATCTACCAGGCCATCAAACCCCGGGTGGTGGGCATCGCTCAGCATGGAATCACCGGCACGCCTTTACATATCGTGGGCAAGTTTGCCGAATATGGCATCAGAAAGGGCAATGTAGGAACCCAGTGGCAAAATATCGCGCATAAGGAATTGCCCCCGGAGCTGATGGCTCGAATGAAGGGATGGGCCCAGGAAAACAATAAGGACGTCAAGATGGCCAGCAAGCCCTTTCGAGCGGAGATTGACGGTGTAGACGAAGATTGCAAGCGAAGAATAGAGGAGCGATCCTATCAGGAAGCTGCCAATTTCATAAAGGCCTTCCGCTCCGAAGGAACGGCCAGTATGGTGGCCGAGGCGTTGAAGGGAGGCGGGAGTTCACCCTAAATTTGACCTTATTTAAACCTCTTTTGAGCAGACTCATCTTCACCCTGGCCATAACCTGCCCCTCTCTTCTCTGGGCCGGTCCGAAGATTAGCTGGCAACCCCGCCCACCTGCCCCGGGCCAACCTCTGCTTATCCAGATAAGCCGACTAGAGCCCCAAGCCAGTATTGAGGGACGGCTGGGTTCCACCAGTTTAAATTTTTTCCCGGCCGGAAAAGGCAAATTTCTTTCTCTGACCGGCATCGATCTGGAGAACAAAGATAAGGACATCTCCCTTGAGCTAGCCTTGCACTCCCCCTCCGGCTCGGTACAAAAGATACAGCGGCTGGTCAGACTCCGGCAAAAGGACTACGGCGTTCAGCGGCTCACTCTGCCCTCGAGTATGGTGAAGTTGGATGAGAAAACATTAGTGCGAGCCAAACAAGAGGCCCGCAGGTTGGAGCGCTTGTGGGGACAAATATCCCAGCATCGGCTCTGGCAGGCGCGGTTCATCCTGCCGGTGGCGGCCAAGGTCACCAGCCTTTTCGGCTTGAGAAGAATCATCAACGGCCAGGAGAGAAGCCCGCACAGCGGTATAGACATCGCCGCGGCGGTCGGCACCCCGGTGAAAGCCACCAATTCTGGGCGGGTAGTATTTGTTGATGACCTGTTCTTCTCGGGCAATACCCTGGTCATTGACCACGGCCAGGGTATCTTCACCATGTATTTTCATTTAGAGTCAGTGGCCCTCAGAAAAGGACAGCTGGTGAAGCGGGGACAAATCCTGGGAAGGGTAGGAAGGACCGGCAGAGTAACCGGCCCCAACTTACATTGGGGGGTAAGGATAAACCGGGCCCGGGTTGACCCGTTGACGTTAATCCAGCTGCCCCTGCCCTGAAGGCTTTTACCGACCCCTCCTCGGGCGGCTTTTAGGTGGGGAAATTCCTTCTCTGGGGGAACCCTTTACAAAGGGTTGCCC
>JAZFTZ010000048.1:0-17271 GCA_036446955.1 Thermodesulfobacteriota bacterium | reverse complement strand
GAAGTCGGGCCCGATAGAGGTCCGGACAACGCGGCCCTGCAGGACCTCGCCCGGACGGTCGAGGAGCTGGCCCGCAAAGTCGACGAGCTCGAGCGCAAGCTCGTGTAACTCATCCAGGTCGAGCGCCTTGGCAGTTCCTGGCTTTTCATTGTAGAAGGAGTAAGGGTCTGTCCGCCTGCTCTCCGTATGGCCGGCCACCATCAGTCCATCCCGGCCTGCTTTTACGCCCCAGTCAGGTCCCACCGGGTTGGTACCCCGATGCCCGCCGGGCGCGTATATATTCCCCACAACCAGGTTTAGAAGCTGAATGGCCAGCGCGGTAGAGGTCCCGTGCTTGTGACTGTAAGCCCCCCGGTACTGGTTGACCGCGACCGGCCGATAGGGGAACTCCTTCCCCTCGATCAATATGGTATCGCCGATACTGGCCGCCTGGCCGAACTCCAACGCCAGCCGCCGTATCGTCTGGGCGTCAATGCTGGTAATGGGAGAAACACCCTCCGGGGTATACTCTTTCACATGCTCCTTCAGGCACTGAAACGCGGTCCGGCATTCAGTTCCGTTAACATTATAGCTTCCCTCCAGGGCCAGCTCGCCGGCTTCAGCGTCGTAGGTCTTGGCCTTCTTATCAGCCAGGTCCCATACCAAAGGCTTGTTGGTGGCCTCATCCCGCATATAGTGCCCATCGGGCCTCACCAGATAGGGGCCGTTAGTGGAGTTTCTGAGAAACTCTCGGTCGTAAATCCCCGCCTCGTTCAGCAGCACATTGAGCATGGCCAAGGCCATAGCACCGTCGGTCCCCGGCTTTATCGGTATCCACTCATCCGCCTTGGCCGCGGCATTGCCACACTGGGGGTCTACCACCACCAGTTTCATGCCCCGCCTCCGGGCATCGGCCATCTTCTGGGTATTTATGTTGGGGTTGACCCCGGCCATGAAGCCGTGTTGATTGCCTATGAGCAGGCAGTATTTGCAATGCTCAAGGTCAACCTCAGAGTGAAACGTGGCGTTGGTCAGATAGGTCATCAGGTGCAAGGCGGCACCACAGTAATAACCAGCCGGAATCAGGTTCCTGTTGGGGGAGCCGAAACCTGAAACCCACGCCTGAACCATGGTGATAACCACGGCATCGAAGGTGGCAAAGAAAAGCCGGCGCGGGTCTTCCTCCCTTACTTTTTTCAGCCTGGTCACCACCGTATCCAGGGCTTCCTCCCAGCTTATCTCCTGCCATTTGGGATCGACTCCGATCCCCTTCTCGGGGTTAGTCCTTTTAAGCGGTGTTCTTAACCGTTCCGGATCATAAAGAGTCAGAAAACCAGCATTGCCTTTAGCACACAGTTTCCCCCAATTGTGAGGGCAGTTGGGATCACCGTCCACTCTAACTACAATACCGTCAACCTGGCGAGCTATTAGACCGCAACTGGTGTAACACATGTCACAGACACTGTGGATCCACCGCTCTTTTCCGGCTTCTGGTTGGGCATCTTTGATAACTTTATCTTTATCTTCCTGCACTAGCGAACCTCCTGACTAGCGGAGTGCATTGTGGCAAAAATCTTTTTAGCCTGGAAGAGAAATCTGTTTCCTGCATTAAAAATATACTATTGATTTCTCATCCCTGACAACTAAAAATTTTACCGGATTATTGGCCTCAATAACCGTAATCCTTCCACTGATCCAATACCTTACGCTTAATCTCTGCCGGCCAGCCAGTCTCAAAATCGACCACCAATGGCTTATCTGCCTCATCCCAATCTGCGGGAAAGGTGGCATTCAAGAGGAGCTTGCTTCCCTGCCGCGCCTCTTTCTCAGCCCGAGAAAGAAAAGGCCAAAGGGGATTGCAGGCCGTATCCCGGTGGGATTGAACCCCGGCAACCGGATGGAGGCGAGTGGTCATACACCAGAGCACGTCCTCCGCGTTAGTGACGTCGACATCCTCCCCTACCACAATTAGATAAGGCCGGGTGAACCCGATCTTAGCGCCCCAGATGGCCGAGGCCAGCGTGTGGACATAGCCGGGATAGGGCACCGGGGTAGAGATTATGGCCACCAGCGCGTGAGGCAAGACGAAGGCCGCCTTGAAGGGAAAACCGGCCTTTCGCAAGACAGAGGTCAGCAATGCGCTGACGGTGATAGAAGTCAACACACCCCCATCATTCCACGACTTTACATAGCAGGTGAAGGGCAAGATGGGGGAGTTCCGAAAAGTGATACATTTTACCTTGAAGACCGGGCTCATTGTCTCACTTGAACAGTAGCCGGTGAATTCAGCGAAGGGGCCCTCCTTTTTTCTTTCCGGAATAACCTCTCCCTCCAGGACTATCTCGGAGCTGGCCGGCACTTCCAGATCACAGCTCTCGCACTTAACCAACTCCACCGGGGCGCCGCGCAGCGCGCCAGCCATATCCACCTCGTTAACATAGGCGGGATACATACCTGAGGCCGCCATATTGCAAAGCGGGTCAAGGCCCAAGGCTATCGCCATCGGCATCGGTTTACCCCGCGCCTCGAACTTCTGGAAATAGATGGTCGGGCCATGCTGGGGCATATTAGCCACAAAGCCCAAGGAATCACGATCCAGCAACATATGCCTATAGGTCCCCCAGTTGACCCAGTCGGAATCGGGATCTTTGATAACGTTGATATGCCAGGTGCCCAAGAACCTGCCGCCGTCCATGCCATGCAGATAGGGAGCCGGAAGCTTGAACAGGTCTACCTCATCGCCGCTTAAAATGTTCTCTTTGCACGGCGCCTTATCTACCAGGACCGGCTTAATCGGCTTTTCCAGGCGGCGGCTGTACTCATCGATGATCTCAAGCGTTGGCGTATCCTTGTCAAGACCCAGGGCCAGGGCAACCCGGCCCTGGATAACCGGCCCAGTGGGCCCGAAGGTGTTGCCGAATAACCTAAACCCCTCAGGATAATTTTTTATATTCTCAAAAAGGGGTGCCGGCGCTCTTAAATCCTGGGCCCGGCAGGCTATGGCCCCTGCCTCCAGGTTCCAATCGATCTCCTTCTTGACTCTGACCAACTCCCCTTCCTTTTCTAGAAGGTGCAAATATTCCCTCATGTCTGCGAATGCCATGGGTACCCTCCCCCTATAATCTCAATTCGCCAAGCAGGCCACCCACCTATCACCAGTAATTAAACGTCAAGGCCGATGGCCTTTTCAAGATTCCCTCCCTTTAGTGAGGCTTAACCTTCTATTAAGCTTATACGAGTCCGCCTGGGGCAAACTTTAGAGATATTCTATATCAAGTCAGAGCATGAATGATGGGTTTCCTTCCCATGGCGGATACCCTTTCCAGGCTGTTGGAAAAATTCAAGCCGGGCAGGGCGGGCTCTGTACCCGGTTCAAAAGTTGATCCAGCTGGGGGAACTTTCTTTGTATACTGTATACTATAGATGACTCGCCCTCGTCAAGCTTGGGCAAAAGCCCATTTATGGGGAAACCCTTTGAAAAGGGTTCTCCCCACACCCCCTTCCCAAACTTTGAGCTAGTCTGTTTGTATTGGCGCTACCGCGCCAATACAAACAGACTAGCAAGGTGTTAGGGTGTCCGGGGGGAGGGGGCCGTGGCCCCGTCCCTCTGGAAGGGTTTCAGCTTTTTAAAGGGTTTCCCCGACCATGGCCGAGGAACTTTATTCCAGAGTCAAATATAGCCGGTATGGCGGGATTGGTCTTAAGATCTTTGACAGCACGTTGAAGTTCATGTTGGATTACGCTATCCTGTCTGCTAAGAAGGCTCTCCGGTTGGCTGAGGTGTATACCAACCAGTTCATTCCTTGATTCACCCCTAATGAGGGAGATGGACCATGACCAAACAAACCTCCGAAACGATAGATGTTGATGTCCTGGTGGTAGGAGGGGGTCTGGCTGGCTGCTTTGCAGCCATCCGCGCCCGGGAGTTCTGTGCAAAGGTTGCGCTGGTGGAGAAGGCGGTTGTCGCTCGCAGCGGCTCAGCGGTATTCTGCCACGATTTTTTGGCCCCCCTGCCCGAGGGGGAGTTGGACAACTGGCTAAGGGACATAGTGGAGCACACCGAGTTTATGAGCGACCAGCGGTATGCGGAAATCCTTCTTTTAGAACAGCGGGACCGACTCAATGACCTAGTCAGCTGGGGCGTGCCTTTCGAGCGGGACGAAGCCGGCCAGCTCCTTCTCTCCGTCGGCCGGGGGCATAAGCGAAGCAGGGTGGTCTTGGGCGATTGTCGCAAGATGCTGGAGATTGCCAAGGCGGTAGCCGTAAGCAAGGGTGTGAAACTGATTGAAAGAGTCATGGTCACCGACCTGCTTACCTCCGATGGGCACCACCCCACTAAGGGCAAGATAATGGGTGCAGTGGGAATCCACACTCGCGGCGGTGGATTCATCACCTTCAAGGCCAGGGCAGTAATATTGTGCACCGGGGTGATTGGGACCAAGATACATGGCGCTTATGCAGACAATCTGACCGGCGATGGCCAGGCCATGGCTTTTCGAGCCGGCGCCGAACTGGCTGGACTGGAGTTCAATTTCGGTTCCAGCTTCTTCACCCCGTGCCGGGGGAAACCGGCCTTGGTTGGCATTTGGGCCCTCCAGACCCTGGGAGCCCATATTGTCAACAAACAGGGAGAGCGCTTTATGGAGCGATACGTTCCCGAAAGGGGGGACAGGCGGGCCACCCAGGGTCTCATTGCTCAGGCCATGACCAAAGAGATCATGGAGGGTCGAGGCCCGACCTACTTTGATATCCGGCATTTTGCCCCGGAGAAATACTCGCAACTGGAACGCATTCTCCCTATCCGAATGGCAGCCTTCCGGGACGCGGGCCTGGATTTGAGGAAGGACCTCTTGGATTGTCGGCCCGTGCTCACCTACATAGGAACAGGTGGCTGCGGCGGAATCCGCATCAATCTCTTCGGGGAAACGAATATTCCCGGCCTGCTGGCCGCCGGGGTATCAGCCCAATTTCCAGGCTGTGCGGAGAGCCTTTCCGGGGTCAAGCTGGCCTATTCCGGCGTTCTCGGATATCGGGCAGGTGAACGGGCAGGCGAATACGCCCGCCAAGCCGACGAATCCCGACCTGATCCCGACCAGCTGGCCAGGGTGAAAGAACAGGTCCTTTCCCCGTTGAGCCGAAAGGATGGGCCTTCTCCGGGCCAACTCTACAGTCGCTTGAGTCAATTGCTGGCCCGTCCCAATATCAGCTTTATCAAGACTGAAACGGGTATAAGAAAAGTGCTCGCTTTAGCCAAGGAGGTTGAAGGCGAGTTCGGTCAGGTGTCAGCCCGGGATACCCACCAGCTGGTTAAGGCCAACGAGCTGAGAAGTCTTATTTCCTTACTGCCGCCGGTATTTACCTGCTCGTTGGAGAGAAAGGAGAGTCGGCTCACCCATTACCGGGTGGAGTACCCGTATCGGGATGATGTCGAATGGCTTAAGTGGCTGGTCATTAACCAGGGAGATAGGGGACTGGAGGTCACCGCGGTGCCCTTGCCCCTTAAGGAGAATCGAATTCAGCTGGCCAGCCGCCAGCGCATACCGTCCCCAATCCAGGTTAGCTTACCGGAGTCAGGCTGACCATTGGCCGCGCTAGTGGAGGCCAGCTGGCTCCTTAGCAGATCGGCACTAACGTTTTTTGCTCCTAATAGAGCGCGCCCGAGCCTTGGTTTTTTGGACATCGGCCTGCCTTCCCATTCTCTTGTATAACTCGACCATATTCTCCAGCACGGTGGCTACATAGGAATGGTCGGGGCCTAAGTCCTTCTCCCAAATCGCCAGCGAGCGCTTGAACAGGGGCTCGGCCTGCGCATATTTCCCCTGGGCATAAAAGAGCAGCGCCAGATCGTTCAGGCTGGTGGCCACATTGGGATGGTTGGGACCGTTAGTCCCCTCCGCCAGCCGGAGAGCATCTCGGGCCAATCTCAGTCCCTGTTGATATTTCCCTTGGCGATAAAGCTGCTTAACCTTTTTGTTTAGCTCCTCCCAGTCAGAACGCTGAGAAGGCTTGGGTGATATGCCGGATGTTGCTGGCAATTTCTTCTCTGCCTTAACCTGGCCGCCTTTGGGGACGACCTGTAAGATTGAGAATAGTTCACCTGTTTTGATAATATCGGTGAAACTGCCCGGCTCTAGCTTGGCGACCGCGGCGCGAAATCGCGGACGCAGCTTATCGATACTGATCGTTCCAACATCTCCTCCCGCTTTAGCGCTGGGGCCCAGGGAGTGCTCTTGGGCCAGCTGTTTGAAGTCCGCGCCCGCCTTAAGTTGCTCAAGGATTTGCTCGGCCTTCGCCCTCTCACCCAGTACAATAATGCGAAGCTCAACCCGTTGCTGAGCAAGGGCCACGGTGGCCAACATGAGGCCGGGAAGCAGGAATAGTAAAAGATTTCTTGTTAGCTTCATTCTTGCACCCCCGATTTCTTTAAGCGGGTGGAAGCTCAATCTTCTGGTTAATATATTCTATGTCTTTGTCTAAATTAGTCAATGATACGCCGAGGAGAAAAAACATCGGGGGTGATCTTTCCAGGGGGACGGGGCCGAGGGCCCCTGGAAAGATGCTTGAAAAAGTTTTCGTCGATGATATTATCATTACCATCAGTAATAGAGAGAGAAGTTTGTTTATGAAGCAAAAAGTATCAGCCACTTCCAGCCTGGATGTTAGCCGAGTGAGAGGAGTCTCTTTAAGAAAAAGGAAAAGTAAAGTACGGGTCAGTGAATTTGGGCGCGCTTTTGCTTGCGGAGGCAGTTTACGTGATTTCCTTAACACCCTTCCCCGGATCTTGGCCGGAAAAGACTTCAGGGAGGTCATCAAACGCACTGTCGCCGCCCGCCGCCAGGGACGACCGGTCATTTTCGGCATGGGGGCCCACGTTATAAAGGTAGGTTTGAGCCCGGTTATCATTCAGTTGATTAAGCGGGGCCTGATTACCTTGGTGACGATGAATGGTGCCGGGATAATTCATGACCTGGAGATAGCTCTGGCCGGTAAGACCTCAGAGGATGTTGACACCGAGTTGCCCGCGGGAAGATTCGGCATGGCATCGGAGACCGGCCAGATTCTCAATGACGCCATATCTCAGGGAGCGAAAGCGGGCCTGGGATTGGGCCAGGCGGTGGCCCGGGCCATGGAGGCGAAGAGGCTGCCCTATAGCCAACTTAGCATTGTGCTGGCCGCGGCCAAAAAGGGTATCCCTTTAACCTGCCATGTAGCCCTGGGAACCGACATCATTCATCTCCACCCGGCCATGGATGGCGCGGCTACCGGCCAAACCAGCTATCGCGACTTCCAGATATTTTCCTCGATGGTGGCCCGGCTTAATCGCGGTGTATACTTCAATATCGGCTCCGCGGTCATCCTGCCCGAGGTCTTTTTGAAGGCAGTGAGCCTGGCCAGAAACCTTGGCCACAACGTTACCCGGTTCACTACGGTAAATATGGATTTTATCTCCCATTACAGGCCGCTTACCAACGTTGTCCGGCGCCCTACCGCCCAGGGAGGAAAAGGATACAATCTGATTGGCCATCACGAGATCATGCTGCCTTTGCTGGCTGCCGCCCTAGTGGAGGAAATGGAAGCCGGGCCAGTTTTCGGTAAGGAAAGGAGGTAATCTGACGTTTTTTGTCACCTCTTCCCCTCCCAAACGTTGGAGGAACATGGATTTTCAGCCTTTTTAGCTGCTCGCAGGCATTGGCACGAAGATTGCTACTTAGGGGGAGAAAAAAGAGCTGCGAAAGGGGGTGATTATCAGGGAGTGAGTCAGAAAAACAAAACTTAGGCCAAGGGAAGCTAGCATTAAATAGTTTCAGATAAGTCCAATAAGGAGGTGTGAAAGTGAAAAGATTAAGGGAGCAGAAAGGTTTTACATTGATCGAGTTGATGATCGTGGTCGCGATCATCGGTATATTGGCGGCCATCGCCATCCCCAACTTTTTGAAGTTCCAGGCCAAGGCCAAGCAATCGGAGGCCAAGACCAACCTTAAGGCCGCGTTTGTCGCGGAGAAAGCCCACTTTGCAGAAAAGGATACATACGACGTATTCTCCGTAATCGGGTTCGCCCCGGAGCAGGGGAACCGCTATACCTTCTGCGATGGCACTGAGACCATAGCAAACATGATTCCCACGGGAACAGTCTATGCCTGTGCCGGCGGTCCAAGTACAGCCGCGGTGACTTTTCTCATCACCGCTAACAGCAACGTTGACACCGATGCCACCTTTGACACCTGGGAAATGAACGGGGCCAACCAGCTCACTAATGTTTCCAATGACGTTTCTGATACCGTTCTAGCCAGCAATGGTGCTGCCTAGTCAGTTGGAATTAGGGGGAGCGATAAGCTCCCCCTTTTTTTATCCACAGCACAGCCAGCAAAGATATTCTCGCTTATCATATATTATGATATATAGCTAGGGCGGTCTTTTCTTCGGCCTTTAAGCCCGGCCGGAAGCGTTTCTGGAGGGGCGGGGCAGGTGGGGCCAGTCGGCATGAGGGGGCAAGGGCAATAAAAGGGTTAGCGATTATTTTGTTTTGCCTGCTGGCTGGAGCGGGCATTTTCTGGACAGAGAAAAGGATAGCGGGGATAACCGCGGCTGAAAAAGTTGCCGGCTCCATCCTTTTCGTACCTCCGGCCCGGGTACTGAAGTTGGTCTCCCTGGGCTTCGACAGCCTGTTCTCTGATCTCTACTGGCTCCGGGCTATTCAGTATTATGGCGAGGCGTCCAACGCCCGGGAGAATTACCGTTGGCTCTATCCGCTGATGAATCTGGTAACCGATATGGACCCCGGGTTCGTGTACGCCTACAAATTTTCCGGCGTGGCCATCCCTTACGATGCCGCCAGTGCACAAAAGGCCAATCGCATCTTGGAGAAGGGTCTTAGAAATGCCCGTCAGCTATGGCAGATACCATTTTATATCGGCTACAACTATTTTGCTTTTATAGGTGATTACCGGAAAGCAGGGGAGTATATATCCCGGGCAGCAAAGATTCCCGGGGCCCCGTCTTACCTATCTGGTCTGGCCAGCCGCCTTTATGCCGAGGCCGGCCATCCGCAGCTGGCTCTGGATTTCCTGATGCGGGTATACAACTCGGTTGAAGACGAGCTATCGAAGCAAAGAATTGAAGAGAGAATCAAGCTAGTCATCGTGGAGCGCGACCTGAATATCCTAACTAGAGCTGTCACCCTTTTCCTTCAGAAAAAAGGCAGCTATCCAGACCATTTGGGCGAACTGGTTCAAGCCGGCATAATATCCTCCCTTCCCGGGGAACCCCATGGCGGCAGGTACTATTTTGACCCGGCCAAGAGGGAAGTGGTCAGCACTAAGGTCGAGAAACGGCTGAGGTTGTATCGAGGGAGAAAGGAATGATTCCGTTGGCCGCTGACAATCTGGGTAAGGTTTTCGCTACCGGGATCAAGGGAGATAAAGTCACCGCACTAAAGGACCTCACCTTATCGGTCAAGGAAGGCGATGTCTACGGCCTGCTCGGCCCCAATGGCGCGGGGAAGACTACCGCGATAAAGATATTTATGGGGCTGCTCTACCCTAGCTGGGGAAAGGCCGAGGTTATGGGCCGGCCTTGCTGGGATGTGGAGGTTAAACAAAGGGTGGGTTTCCTTCCTGAAGGGCCGTACTTTTACGAATACCTCTCCGCCCAGGAATTCTTGCATTTCTACGGCCAGCTCTTCGGCCTGGAACGCGCGGCCCGTACCCGGAGGATCAAGAAGCTACTGACCTTGGTGGGCCTGGATGAATTTAGAAAACTGAAGTTGCGGCGCTACTCCAAGGGCATGTTGCAACGCATTGGGCTGGCCCAGGCGCTGATTAATGACCCGGAACTGGTGGTCTTGGATGAGCCCATGGCTGGCCTCGATCCGCTGGGAAGAAAACAGTTGGCCGATATAATCTTGGGGCTTAAGGAGAAAGGAAAAACCATCTTTTTCTCCTCTCACATCCTGGCCGATGTCCAGCGAATATGCAACCGGATTGCCATAGTTAACCGGGGAAGCCTGATCTTTCAGGGGTCGGTGAAGGATTTCCTCGAAGAGGGGAGCCAGGGAGCCCAGATAGTGGTGGAGGGGCCGGAGAAGAAGCTCTCCGGCCTAATTGAAGGGGGAGGCTGGGAGGCCAAGGCCGCCGCTGAGGGAATCACCCTTCGGGTGAAAGACCAACATGTGGTGGACAAGCTAATGGCCACCCTTCCCTCCCAGGGTTTCCGGGTTAAGTCGCTCATGCCGATAAAGGACAGCCTGGAGGAGCTTTTTGTTAAAGCGATTGACGCCAGCGAAAGCAAGCTCGCTGGAGGCAAAGGATGAAGCTTTATCCTATCTGCATTAATACCTTCAGAGAGACGGTGCGCGACCGGATCTTATATAGTCTGCTGGCTTTCGCCCTGCTCATGATCGGCAGCACCGTGTACCTTGCCACCCTGACCATAGCTGAACATGTAAAGTTAGTTACCGATTTTGGCCTGGCGGCCATCTCCCTGTTCGGTGTAATCGTGGCTATCTTCGTGGGCATCGGCCTGGTATTTAAGGAACTGGACAAAAGAACGATCTACACCGTTCTCTCCAAGCCAATACCAAGGTACGAATTTGTTTTGGGCAAGTATCTGGGACTGCTGTTGACCCTGCTGGTCAATCTGACTATCATGGCCACCGGTTTTATCCTTGTCCTCAAGCTTTTCGGCGATGTTCTGACCCCCTCATTATTCTGGGCCATTTATTTCATCTACCTGGAACTGATGGTGATAACCGCACTGACCATATTCTTCTCCTCCTTTACCACCCCGACCTTGAGCGCGATGTTCACCCTGGGCCTTTTTGTAATCGGCCATCTCAGTCTAGATTTGAAACTGCTGGGAGCCAAGTCAGAGAGCCTGATGGTACGCTATCTGAGTAAATTAATTTACTATTCCCTGCCCAATTTGGAGAATTTCAACCTGAAAGGGGTGGTGGTCTACCAAATGTCGGTGAGCCCGGAAAAGATCCTGCTGGTCACCGGCTACGGCCTTTTATACGTGATGGTATTGCTGGTTTTGGCCATGGTCATTTTTCAAAAGCGGGACTTCAAGTAGGTCGTGGTGCTTATTCCCATTATTCTCGGTCTTGTCTGGGGCAGCTTTCTGAACGTGGTAATTTATCGGTTGCCGCGCCGGCTTTCTCTGGTATCACCTGGTTCCTCCTGTCCTTTCTGCCGTAAGGCAATACGATATTTTGACAATATTCCTGTGCTGAGTTATCTCCTTCTCCAGGGTAAATGCCGCCACTGTAAGAGACCAATATCCCCGCGCTATCCTTTGGTCGAGCTGGCCAGTGCCCTGGCAGCCTTTCTGCTGTATCTGGCTTTCGGGCTGAGTCTGGAGCTATTTATTTATTTCCTCTTTATAAGCGCACTGCTGGCTTTAAGTGCCATCGACATAGATACCCGGTTACTGCCTGATGTAATAACTCTTCCGCTAGTAGTGATCGGACTTGCCTTCTCCTTTTTCAGCACCAGCCTGGCGCCGTGGGACTCCATGTTGGGAATAGCCGGGGGGGGTGGTTTCTTCATGCTGATTTCCTGGGGCTACTCGGCCCTGCGCGGCCGGCCCGGCCTGGGCGGAGGTGACGTAAAATTGTTGGCCGCAATAGGCGCGGTCTTGGGATGGCAAGGCCTATTGCCCACGATTCTAATAGGTTCGGTAACCGGGCTTCTGGTCGGGCTGACCCTGGTTGTTTTCAAGGGAAAAGATTTCTCAACCCCTCTACCTTTCGGCCCCTTTTTATCGTTGGGGGCAGTGGTTGCCCTGGTGCTGAAGCTGGTAGTTGGCTACCCAGGAGTTTGACGTCATGCGTTATTTTCCCGCCATGTTGGATATCAAAGCTAAGAGCTGCCTGGTGGTCGGCGGAGGCCAGGTGGCACAAAGAAAGGCGCGCTCCCTGCTTAAGGCCGGAGCCAAGGTTACCGTGGTCGCTCCCAGCTTGACTCAGGGTTTGCAGAAGCTTAAGACCTCAGCCACTATCCGCCACCTGGCCAGGCCGTATCAACCCCGGGATTTAAAGGGCAAGCAGCTCGTCTTTGCCGCCAGCTCCGATCAGAAAATCAACCAGCGAGCGGCCCGTGAGGCCCAGAAACGCGGGATACTGGTCAACGTGGTCGATGCTCCCGTCCATTGCACCTTCATTGTGCCCTCGGTGGTGCATCAGGGGGATTTGACCATCGCCATATCCACCGGAGGGCGAAGCCCGGCACTGGCAAAGAAGATCAGGCAAGAGTTGGAACCCCAATTCGGCCGGGAATACGCCGTCTTCCTCGATATTCTGGGCCGGATACGGTCCAGGTTATTGACCTTGGGTCGCTCTTCTGCTATTAATAAAGCAGTATTTACAAGCTTGGTGGAAGCCCCTTTTCGGGACTTGATTAAAGCGGGGAAGGGAAAGGAGATAGATCACCTCTTGGCCCGGATCGTTGGTAAGGGTTTTTCCCTTGATTCACTCGGGATCAGGCTGAGCAAGGGCTCCAGATGAACCTGGTGTTATTTAAGGCCGTCTTGGGCATTTATATAGCCGGAATGCTGGGCAACTTGACCTACCTGGTCAGCCCCAGGGAATATCTGGCCCGCACTTCCCTGTACATCATGGTGGTCGGCTTTGCTTTACACCTAGCCTGGTTGGTCACCAGGACTTACGAAGCCGGGCATGTGCCGGTGACCAATTTGCACGAGTCCCTTTCCTTTTTTGCCCTGGCAGTCATCGCGGTTTACCTGATACTGGCTAAAAAATTCGGCGTTAAAGCTCTGGGCGCGTTCATCTCTCCGGTAGCTGTGATCTTCATGCTGTTAGCAGCCAGCCGCCCAGGTGAAGTCGGCACCCTGCCTCCGATTTTGCACAGCACCTGGCTGGTTTTTCACCCGGTATTTTCTTTTTTCGGCAATGCCCTCTTCGCCCTGGCTTTTGGTGCTGGTGCCATGTATCTCATCCAGGAAAAAGAGGTTAAATCCAAGAAGCTGGGTGGAATATTTCGCCGGCTGCCATCGCTGGAAGTGCTTGATAAGATGAATTTCTACTGTCTGATCTTCGGCTTTCCCCTTTTAACCCTGGGATTAATTTCAGGCTCCATCTGGGCCCAGGCCGCCTGGAAGGTCAGCCCATATAGCAGCCTTGAACCCAAGCTACTCTGGGCAGCGGTCACCTGGCTGATTTACGCCTCCCTGTTCTCCGGCCGTTTGATAGCGGGCTGGCGGGGGAAAAAGGCCGCCGTCTTCGCGTTAGTCGGTTTCGGTGCCGTTATGCTGGGCTATCTGGTGGTTAGTTTATATCTTTCCAGTCAACATTCTTTCATCAAGTGAACAAAGTGCCTCGCCGCGCCCGAAAAGAAAAGCTGGAGATCGCCATTGTCGGCCTGAGTCACCAAACCGCGCCGTTGGAGATCAGAGAGCGGCTGGCATTTCCTCCTTTTATCCTGGACCGGGCGCTTCAGGATATTAACCTCCTGCCGGACGTCAGAGAAAATCTGATTATATCCACCTGCAACCGGGTGGAGGTGATATTCGCTTCCGCTCGTCCTGCCGACGCGATTGAACAGGTAAAGGAGTTTTTGATAAGATTCCATCACCTGAGTCGAGAGACCCTGGAGAAATATTTCTACATATATTCGCAGCAAGAAGCGGTCTCTCATCTGTTCCGGGTGACCTCCAGCCTGGACTCCATGGTGGTGGGCGAACCTCAGATTCTGGGTCAGGTGAAGGAGGGCTACCGGGCCGCTCTTCACAACCGTTGCTGTGGCCTGGTCTTGAACCGTTTCTCGCACAAGGCCTTTTCCGTGGCCAAACGAGTGCGGACGGAAACAACCCTCGGTAACTTGGCCGTCTCGATCAGCTCAGTGGCGGTGGAGTTGGCCAAGAAGATCTTCGGGGAACTCAAGGGGAAATCGGCTTTGCTACTGGGCGCCGGGGATATGGCCGAGCTGGCCGCGGCCTACTTCATTCGCCAGGGAGTCAAGGAGTTGATAGTAGCCAACCGAACCTATGAGCGGGGCAAAGAGCTGGCCGCCAAATTTGAGGGGGTGGCAGTGGAGTTCAATCATTTTCCCCACTACCTCAATGAGGTAGACATCGTGCTCAGTTCCACCGGCTCCATGGAGTTCATCATAAAAAAGGAGCGGATGCTTAAGGTTATAAAGGCGAGAAAGAACCGGCCCATCTTTCTCATTGATATCGCCGTTCCCCGGGATATAGACCCTATGGTCAACGAGGTGGCCAACGTCTATTTGTATGACATCGATGACCTTGCCTCAGTGGCTGACGGCAACCTGGAAGAACGCCAGCACCAGGCTCAGCGCGCCGAGGAGATAGTGGCCGAGGAGACGGCCAGGTTCTCCGCCTGGCTTAAGAGCCTGGAGGTTACCCCTACAGTGGTCTCGCTGATCCATAAGCTCAGGGCCATCCGCGATGCCGAATTAAGCAGGTCAATATCTAAGTTCAGGGGCACCCCACCCGAGGATAGAAAAACCTTGGAGCGTCTAGCTCGTCGCTTAGTGAACAAGATCCTGCATGAGCCGATAACCAGATTGAAGCAGAACGCGGGTGACCCCGATGCCCTGGCCATGGTGGAGGCAACCAGGAAACTCTTCGGCCTGGACGAGGACTGAGCTTGAGTCAGCGAATCATGCGAGTGGGAACCCGTGGCAGCCAGTTAGCCCTTCGCCAGGCCAACTTGGTCAAAGAGAGCCTGGCTGCAGCTCATCCCGGCTTAGAAGTCGCCCTGGTCACCATAAAGACAGAAGGGGACATGATTCAGGATCGGCCGCTGGCCCTTTTCGGCGGCAAGGGCCTTTTCGTTAAACAGATTGAAGAAGCTTTGCTGGAGGGCCGGGTAGACCTGGCCGTTCATAGCATGAAGGACGTGCCCACCGATATTCCCCAGGGTCTGGCATTCGCGGCAATCCCTGAGCGGGAGGATCCCCGGGATGCGTTGATCAGCCTGGAGAAAAAGGAGCTGGAGCAGCTGCCCAGCGCCGCGCTGGTAGGCACCAGCTCCATCCGCAGGCGCGCCCAACTGCTACACTTACGCCCTGACCTCTCGGTTAGGGAGCTACGGGGCAATCTGGACACCCGACTGAGAAAACTAAAAGAGGGTCAGTTCGATGCCATAATCTTGGCTGCGGCCGGCCTGAACCGAATGGGCTGGCAGCATATCTCTCCGCGGTTGCTGGCTCCGGAGAAATTCATCCCCGCTCCTGGCCAAGGCGCCCTCGGCCTGGAGACTAGGACTGATGATGAGTGGGCCAACCGTCTGGTGGCATCTCTTAACTGTCCTCAGACCTTTCGCGAGGTGACAGCTGAACGGGCGTTCGCCAAAGGCTTGGGCGGAGGCTGCCAGGTGCCGGTAGCAGCATACGCCCAAGAAAAATCTGCAATCTTGACCCTGACAGGCTTGGTTATCAGCCTTGATGGCAGAAGGATAGTGCGCGACCATATCTCCGGACCGGCCGATCAAGGCGAAAGGCTGGGGCAAGCCCTGGCTGAAAATCTCTTAAACCAAGGCGGGGAAGAGATACTAAAGGAATTTCGCTAGCGATGGATAGAGACAAGGGAATGGTAATTATGGTCGGGGCCGGCCCTGGAGACCCGGGGCTTATCACCTTGAAAGGGTGGGAATGCCTTAAGCAGGCGGATGTAGTGGTGTACGATTTCCTGGCCAACCCCAGGTTATTGCAGTTTGCTGGGGGTGATGCCGAGATAATCTACGTAGGAAAGCAGGGAGGCAAGCATACCGCCAGCCAGGAGCAGATCAACCAGATCCTCATCGACAAGGCCAAAGAGGGCAAAAGGGTGGTGCGTCTTAAAGGAGGCGACCCTTTCATCTTCGGTCGGGGAGGAGAGGAGGCTGAGGCCCTGGCCCAGGCCGGGGTAGCCTTCGAGGTGGTGCCCGGGGTTACCTCCGCGGTGGCCGCTCCTGCTTACGCCGGAATACCCCTTACTCATCGGGATTATACCTCCAGCGTAGCCTTTGTCACCGGCCATGAAGACCCCACTAAAAATCAGTCGGCCATTGACTGGGAGAAACTGGCTGAAGGCCGCGGCACCCTGGTCTTTCTCATGGGAGTAGGCCAGCTTAGTGCTATCGCTGATAGGTTGACGCGCGCCGGCCGAGACCCTAAATCGCCGATCGCGGTCATCCGCTGGGGCACCACGCCTGCCCAGGAGACGCTGGTGGCTGACCTGGAGACGATTGGGGCACGGGCACGAGAAAAAAGGCTGAAGGCACCAGCCATCATTGTGGTCGGGGATGTGGTAAAGCTCAGGGATCAGCTCAACTGGTTTGAGAGCAAGCCCCTATTTGGCAAGCGGATCCTGGTAACCAGGACCCGGGCTCAGGCAAGCGTGCTGTCTCAACTGCTGCTTTCACATGGCGCCGAGCCCATCGAGGTGCCCACCATAGAGATCGTGCCCTGCCAGAGCTTTGAGAAGTTGGATGCCGCGCTTAAAAACCTGGAGGAATTCGACTGGTTGATATTCACCAGTGCCAACGGGGTGCACTATTTCTTCACCCGCCTGGATGCTCGCGGACGGGATGTGCGCGCGCTGAGCGGGTGCAAAGTCTGCGCCATCGGCCCGGCCACCGCCCAAATGCTTCTGGAGAGAGGAATCAAAGCTGATTTAGTGCCGCAGGATTATCGGGCTGAGGGGATAATAGCCGAACTGGAAGCCAGGATAGAGATCAACTCCCGCGTGCTGATAATTCGGGCCCAGCAGGCCCGAGACCTGCTGCCTGACTCCCTTCAAGAGATGGGGGCTGAGGTGACTATCGCCCCGGCTTACCGGACCGTGCGGCCCAAGCTGGAGGTGGCCAAGATAAAGAAGCTGTTCAAGGAAGAAGGCCTGGATGTGGTTACTTTCACCAGCTCCTCCACGGTGACCAACATGGCCAATATTTTAGGCAGGCAAGATTTTCCCATATTGCTGAAAAGGGTGACCGTAGCCTGTATCGGCCCCATCACCGCGGTCACGGCCAAAGAGCTAGGGGTGGAAAGCCAGATAGTTTGTGAGGAATATACCATACCAGCCCTGGTGGACAAGCTAGTTGAGTATTTCAGGCTCTAAGCTCCAGGTTCCTAATATCTGGGAGCGGGTTTAACCAGGAAAGGAGCTAATGAGATGTTGCCTTTGATTATACGGCCCCCCCGGCTCCGGGAAAAGGCCGCTATCCGGGAGATGGTCAAAGAGACCAGGGTGTCACCCGATGATCTCATCTATCCCCTCTTCATCACCTTCGGCAAAGGAATCAAACAAGAGATAGCTCCCATGCCCGGTCAG
>JAZFTZ010000047.1:0-5451 GCA_036446955.1 Thermodesulfobacteriota bacterium | reverse complement strand
TCTCAAGGCCTACTTCCAGGCGTTGGATTACATGCTGGCTAATCCCGAATACAGTATCACTAAGACCATGGAGTGGTTCAATATGCCCCGGGAGACAGCCAAACAGCTTTACCAGGAAGCCATAGTGAAGCTGATGTGGAGGGATGGGGCGATAAGCAAAAGCCTGGTGGAGGGCAACACCCGCTGGTTAGTAAGCCAGGGACTATTGAAAGGACGGCAGGCATCCTTTGACGAATTGGTCCACAAGGGGTTCGTCCCGATAAAGCCGTGAGGCTTTAATTTAGCATTTAATAGAGATCAGCTTGGGGGAGTGGGCCACCGAGGGGTGGTGCAGGCGGATCTTATCCAGCACCGCGTTTACAAAGCTGGGCGAGTCAGCGCTAGCGTACTTTTTTGCCAACTCCACTGCCTCATTTATTGCTACCTTGGCAGGGATATCGGGGCGGAAGATAAGCTCGAAGGTGGCCAGCCGGAGGATATTTCGGTCTATCACTGCCATACGGCCCAGCTGCCAGTGGGTGGAGTGTTCCTTGAGCAAAGCATCGATCTTGTCTCTATTATCAACCACTCCGCTGAAAAGCTCCCGGGCGAAAACGGTCTCTGGTTGTTGGGTTTTCTCTTGTTCAAACAAAGCAGTAAACCCCGGCCCGCTTTCTTCGCCGGAAAGCTCCGACTGATACAGAAGCTTTAAAACCCGCTCCCTGGCTTTTCTTCTCATCTCTTCTTGCTGCCCATCGCTTTGAACAGGTTGACCATCTCCACCGCGGTTAAGGCGGCATCCCAGCCCTTGTTGCCTCCCTTGGTTCCAGCCCGCTCTATAGCCTGCTCGATATTATCGGTGGTGAGAATGCCGTAGACCACCGGTATCTTTGATTCCAGGGAGATGCGGGCGACACCCTTGCTGACTTCTGCGGCCACGTACTCGAAATGAGGGGTGGCTCCTCGGATGACCGCGCCCAGGCATATGACGGCGTCGTATTTATCACTGTCCACCGCCAGCCGGGCTGCTTGAGGTATCTCAAAGGAGCCCGGCACCTTGATGATATCCACGTCTTCATCCCTGGCGCCGGTACGGGTCAGGGCCTCCAGCGCACCCTGGATCAGCTTGTCTCCCACGAAGTCATTGAACCGGGAGGAAATAATAGCGAACTTCAGGCCCTCGGCTTTAAGTACGCCTTCATAAGTTCTTGGCATCCCTTTTCCTCTCTAATTCTAGCTTAGTCCAAATTTAGCAGATGCCCCATTTTTTTCTGCTTGGTGCGCAAGTATTCCAGGTTGTTGGCTCTCGGCTTTATCTCAATGGGCACCCTCTCCACTACCCTAAGTCCATAACCTTCCAGACCGATTATCTTCTTGGGGTTGTTAGTCATCAGCCTCAGCTGCCGTACCCCCAGGTCACTCAGGATCTGAGCTCCGATACCGTAATCGCGCAAATCCTCTTTAAAACCTAAATCCGTGTTGGCCTGAACTGTATCCTTGCCTTGATCCTGGAGGGCATAAGCCTTTAGTTTGTTGGCCAAACCAATGCCTCGGCCCTCCTGATAGAGGTAAAGGATAACCCCCTTACCCTCCCGGTCAACCATCTCCATGGCCCGATGAAGCTGTTCGCCGCAATCGCAGCGCTCGGAGCCAAACACATCACCGGTTAGACAGCCGGAGTGGACCCGGACCAGGGTAGGCTCTGATCCCGAGATGTCACCTTTTACCAAGGCCAGGTGCAAAGAATCATTGACATCATTTTCATATAAAACCGCCTTGAAGGTACCCCCGACCTTGGTGGGAATCCTGGTAATCGCAGTTCGATGTACCAGGCAGTCATGCTGAAGCCGGTACTTAATCAGGCTGGCGATGGTGAGAATCTTAATATTGTGGAGCTTGGCAAAGGCTTGCAAATCAGGCAGGCGGTCCATGGTGCCGTCTTCATTCATGATTTCGCATATCACCCCAGCCGGTTTCAAGCCAGATAATCGGGCCAGGTCTACCGACCCCTCGGTCTGACCTGCCCTTACCAACACCCCGCCATCGCGTGCCAGTAAAGGAAAGATATGGCCTGGCCGAACCAGGTCGTCTGGCTTGGCATTACTCGCGATAGCCGTTCTGATGGTAGCGGCCCGATCGGCTGCCGAGATACCGGTGGTAACCTCTTCCCGGCCGTCAATGGAAACAGTGAACGCGGTCTTGAACTTGGAGGTGTTATCCGGCACCATCAGCGGTAACTGAAGCTTTCTTACCGCCTCTTCCGTTAAAGAAAGGCAGATAAGGCCCCGGCCATACTTGGCCATGAAGTTTATCACCTCCGGCGTGATCAACTCCGCGGCTAGGGTGAGGTCGCCCTCATTCTCCCTATCCTCATCGTCCACCAGAATTACCATCTTCCCCTTTCGGAAATCTTCTATAGCTTCAGTAACGCTGGCTAAGGGCATACCAAATCCTCCACTAGGAACAAGATATATCTTAAGGAAGATGCCCTTTTTTTATAGCACAATCGCGAGCAGAATTCAAACATCAGCTTGACCTTTATAGGAAACCGGTCTGCTTGAGCAATTCAACGGTTACCCCCTGGCCCGCTTTCTTTCCAGCAAAGGCCAGCAGTCTCTCCACATACTTCCCGATTATATCCGTCTCCAGATTCATCCGCCCCCCGACCCTTCTTATGCCCAAGGTGGTGGTCTCTGCCGTATGAGGTATTATGACCACCGAGAAGCTGGTCAAGTCACAATCGGCCACAGTTAAACTTATCCCATCCAGGGCCACCGATCCTTTTTTCACTATATATTTGCTGGCTTGACTGGAACAGGAAAAAATCACCTCTAGATAGTCCCCGACTTGTTTGCGCTCCAGCAAGGCGGCGGTCTCCTCCACGTGACCGGAAACCAGATGACCGCCCAACCGGCTGGCAAGGGTAAGAGGTCGTTCCAAATTGACCCGATCATTAACCTGGAGAGTACCCAGATTGGTCAAGTTCAGCGTCTCCGGGGAGACCTGCGCGGCAAACCAATGGCCCGTCACCTCTATCATGGTCAGGCAGGCACCGTTTACCGCTAGGCTGTCGCCCGCCTTTTCTCGGGAAAGATCAAGCCTGGTCTCCAGCTGAAGGATTGCTCCGCTAGCTTGTTTATCGATGGCTTTGACCTTGCCCAGGTCCTCGATGATACCGGTGAACACTTAATGACCTTTCAGATAGCCCTGGACAACGAACTCATCTCCCAGCTTCTTGATCTTTACTCCCGAGAGGGCCTGGGCGCTATCGAGCCGCTCCGGGCCGGAGCCGGCAAGCAGGCTTATCCCATTAGCTCCGCCCAGGATCTTGGGAGAGTAAAAAATCACTACCTTATCAACCACCCCTTCCCGCACCGCGGAAGCGGCTAAAGTGCTGCCCCCTTCCATCAACAGGCTGGATATTTGCCGCCGCCCCAGCTCCGCCATCAAAGACTTAAGCGATATCACCCCCGCATGTGTTTCCAGCTTAATGACCTCCACCCCCATGCTTTTCAGCATATCCGCTTTCTCTCGAGGGATCCTCTGGCCGGTAGCCAGCAAGGTACGGGCCCCGGCCTGGGGCTTAAGCACCTGGGCAGAGGGGGGCACTCGCAAGCCGGAGTCGGCTACTATTCGGAGGAGCTCCCGCTTCCTCTTCACCTTCTTGCCCCGATAGGTCAAAAGGGGATCGTCGGCCAAAACCGTGCCCACACCCACCATAATAGCGTCCACAGCCCCTCTGAGCTCGTGGGCCCATTGGCGAGCACGGGGGCTGGTTATCCATTTGGATTGGCCAGTCTTGGTAGCTATCTTTCCGTCTAACGTGGCCGCCAATTTGAGCGTGGTAAAGGGCAGCCGCGTGGTTATGTATTTTATGAACGCCTCATTCAATACCCGACATTGCTTCTCCAAGGGTCCCACTTCCAGCTTGATACCGGCCCGGCGCAGGAAACTTATCCCCTTGCCGCCCACTAGGGGATTGGGATCAGCCAGCCCTATCACCACAGTTGATATGCGACTCTCTATTATCCGGGCGGTACAAGGCGGCGTCTTCCCATAATGATGGCAGGGCTCCAGGCTTAAATAGAGAGTGGCGCCGCTGGCCTTCTCTTTTGCACCTTCCAGTGCTATCACCTCGGCGTGCGGGCCGCCGAAAAAATCATGGTGTCCCTGGCCCACCACCTGGCCGTCCTTGACCACTACCGCCCCCACCAAGGGGTTGGGACTAACCCGGCCCGTTCCCCTTTTGGCCAGGGCCAGAGCCAATTTCATGAACTTTTCTTCCATGGCTGCCAAGTTGGAGAGTTACTTTAGATACAAAGGAAATTTGCGGCATAAATCCCGGACGGCTTGCCCGATCTCGATAAGTTTGGCCTCATTATCGTGGGATGCCAATACCTCCCGGATGAATTGGGCTATGGTCTTCATCTCCGCCTCTTTCATCCCCCGGGTTGTCACCGCCGGGGTGCCTATCCGGATACCGCTGGTCACTCTGGGGCTACGGGTATCGAAGGGTACCGTGTTCTTATTTACTGTAATGCTGGCCTTTTCCAAAGCCGTCTCGGCCGCTGCGCCGGTAAGCTCTCTGTCCCTCAAATCCACCAACATCAGGTGATTATCCGTGCCCGCGGAGACTAGCTGAAAGCCATCCTCCATGAGCTGTTCAGCCAAGGCCCGGGAATTGGCCACAATCTGCTCTTGATAGTGTTTGAAATCCCCGCTCTGAGCTTCCTTGAGGGCCACTGCCTTGGCGGCTATGATGTGCATAAGCGGCCCCCCCTGAATACCGGGGAAGACGTTGCGGGCCACCTCCTTGGCGAACGCCGCCTGGGCCATGATAATCCCTCCCCGGGGACCCCTTAGCGTCTTATGAGTGGTGGTAGTAACAAATTCCGCCTCGGAGATTGGGCTGGGATGAAGGCCGGCGATAACCAACCCGGCGATGTGGGCAATATCCGCCATCACATATGCCCCCACCAGGTCGGCTATCCGGCGGAACTCGCTGAAGTCGATGATGCGAGGATAGGCCGATGCCCCTACCACGATCAGTTTCGGCCGATGCTCTTTGGCCAGGGCCTCGACTTGGTCAAAATCGATGCGCTGGGTATCGGGGGTAACGCCGTAGAAATAGACCTTAAAGAACTTCCCGGAAAAGCTTACCGGGCTGCCATGGGTCAAATGTCCCCCGTGGGACAGGTTCATTCCCAGGATAACGTCCCCGGGCTTGAGGACGGAAAAATAGACGGCCATATTGGCCTGGCTGCCGGAATGGGGTTGGACATTTACATAATCAGCCCCGAAAAGCTCCGTTGCCCGTTCTATTGCCAGTTGCTCGGCGATGTCTACGTATTCGCAACCAGCGTAATATCTCTTGCCTGGATAGCCCTCGGCGTACTTGTTGGTCATTACACAACCCTGGGCTTCCAGGACCGCGGGGCTGACGAAGTTCTCTGAAGCAATAAGCTCTAGCTT
>JAZFTZ010000046.1:0-9154 GCA_036446955.1 Thermodesulfobacteriota bacterium | reverse complement strand
AAAGGACCAGGTCAAATATGAAACGCCCAACGAATACTGCGGTGAACAAGCTGGCCAGAATACCCAACATCAGGGTGACTCCAAAACCCTTAACCGGCCCGGTGCCGAACTGAAACAAGACCAACGCCGCGATGAAAGTGGTTATGTTGGAGTCCAAGATAGTCAAAAAGGCCCGGGAAAAACCCGATTTAACCGCCGCTCGGATGGTCTTGCCCAGCTTTAGCTCCTCCCGAATACGTTCAAAAATCAGCACGTTGGCATCCACCGCGATACCGGTGGTCAGGACGATGCCGGCAATACCGGGCATGGTCAAGGTAGCTCTCAACGTAGATAGAGCGGCACCAATCAAGAACACATTCAACAGCAGAGCTAGAACGGCCACTGAGCCGGAAAGCCGGTAATAAAGGAGCATAAATGCCATCACCGCCGCGCCGCCCAAGAGCATGGCCCTAAGGCCCTTCCTTATCGAATCCCTTCCCAGGGAGGGTCCCACCGTTCTCTTTTCCAGAATGGTAACCGGTGCAGGAAGCGCACCTGCCCTTAAGACAATAGCCAGGTCGCCCGCCTCCTGAGTGGTAAATAGCCCGGTTATCTGCGCGCGGCCTCCAGCGATGCGTTCCTGGATGACCGGCGCGGAGTGAACTACGTTGTCCAATACGATAGCCAGCCGCTTGTCCACGTTTTGCCCGGTAACCCGTTCAAAGATCCTGGCGCCTTCCTCATTGAAGCTGATCGACACATAAGGCCGGTTAAATTGGGTCTCTATCTGCATACGGGCATCTCTCAGATATTCGCCGGTTAGAACCGGTCGCTTCTTCAACAGATAAGGTACGGTCCGAGTGCGCCCGGTCTGTCGGTCTACGCTCTTCTGGTAGAGGATCTCATCCCCCTCGGGTATCTGCCCGGCAAGCGCCTCCTCCGCGGTCATCGATTCATCTAAAAGCTTGAACTCCAACAAGGCGGTTTTGCCTATAAGCTGAATGGCCCGTTCCGGGTCCTTGACACCCGGCAGCTGGACCACGATGCGCCGATCCCCCTGGCGCTGAACCACCGGCTCGGCAACGCCGAACTGGTCTATCCGGTTGCGGATAGTCTCCAACCCCTGTTCGACCGCGGATTCAGATATTAGCTTGACCTCTTCAGGTAAAAGCTCCAATACCTCTTCATACCGCTTGTCTTGAGTGCGGCTCTCCACGATCTTCAATGAGCTGAATCGCTCGCTCATTATCCGGTCATATTTGGTCCGGGCCGCCTCCCCCAGCAGGGTAACCCGAATCCGGTTGCCCTCCTCCCGAGTCACCTGAGCCACCACGCCATTGCCACTGGCCAAGGTTTCCTTGAGGTCGCCGGCATACTGGTCAACAGCCGACTCTACCGCCTTTTCCGCCTCCACCCTCAACAGCAGGTACATGCCTCCCTGCAAATCCAGGCCCAGGCGGATCTTATCTTGCGGCAGAGGCGAGCGCCACCAAGCCAGCTCCCCGAAGAGAGTGGGCACCAAATATACGAAGCCGGCCACAAATACGATGGCAATGATCACCGCTTTCCAGCGCAATTCTCTATGCATATCCGTCCCTACTCTTCCCTGTCCTCAGCGGGATTGACCACCGCGGAAATCTGGCCGCGAAGCACCTTGACCCGCACCTTTTCAGCTATCTCCAGGGTCACGCTATTCTCAGTAATCCCGGTGATTCGACCGTAAAGCCCACCGGTGGTGATTACCTGATCATCTCGCTTCAGCCTCTCGATCATACCCCGGTGTTCTTTGGACTTTTTCTGTTGAGGCCTGATCAACAGGAAATAGAACACACCAAACAAGAGTATGATCGGAATAAACCCGGAGAAAGCCGAAGTACCTCCTCCACCTCCTCCACCACCGGCCGCGGCATAAACGATATCCAACAAGGTTAACTACCTCCTTTCTTGTTCCTCTTCCTGCCCCTGATGGCTGGCTGAAAAAAACCCCTCGGCAAAGTAAGAAAACTCACCCCGGGAAATGGCCCGTCTCATAGCCTCAATCAAATTGTTATAGTAACTGAGGTTATGAATGGTGTTGAGCCGGGGCGATAGAATCTCCTGGGCCAGGAATAAATGTCGCAGGTAGGCCCGGGAATAGTTGCAGCAGGTGTAGCAACTACAGCTTGGATCAATCGGCCGCTCATCATCGGCATATTCCTGGCGCTTAATTAGCAGTTTACCGAAACTGGTAAACAGCATCCCGTTGCGGGCGTTTCTGGTCGGCAGCACGCAATCAAAAAGGTCAACGCCCTGAGCCACCGCCTCTATCAAATCCTCCGGTTTGCCCACGCCCATCAGGTAGCGGGGCTTCTCCTCGGGAAGCAAAGGGAGCGTGGTTTTCACCACGGCAAACAAGGTCTCCTTGCTCTCGCCTACACTAAGGCCGCCCAGGGCATAGCCGTCGAACCCCATGGCTACCAATTCTCGAGCACTCCTCTCCCTTAATTCAGGAAACATGCCCCCCTGCACCACGGCAAAGAGAGCCTGCTGGTCGTTCTTCTTGGCCGCCAGGCAACGTCGGGCCCAGCGCCCGGTCAACTGGGTGGAATATTGGGCGTACCCGTAGGTGGCCGGATAGGGTATGCATTCATCCAGGGTCATGATTATATCTGCACCCAGTGCCTCTTGAATCTCCACCGACTTCTCTGGAGATAAGAAGAGCTCACTACCGTCCAAATGGGACCTGAAGGTTACTCCTTCCTCGCTCACCTTTCTCAAGGAAGCCATCGAATATACCTGGTACCCTCCCGAATCGGTCAGTAGCGGCCGCTCCCAGTGAATGAATCGGTGCAGCCCGCCCAGCTTCTTTATTACCTCTGGCCCCGGCCTCAAGTACAGATGATAGGTGTTGCCCAGCATAATCTCTACCCCGAGCTCCAGAAGGTCCTCGGGGGTGAGTGACTTCACCGTTCCCTGGGTGCCCACCGGGACAAACACCGGCGTTGTTACCTCCCCATGAGGGGTAACCATCCTGCCCAGCCTGGCCTGGGTCTTGCCGTCTTTAGCCTCAAGCTGAAATTGGAACTCAGACATTCGTATTTAACACTAATGGATGAACATCGCGTCGCCATAACTGTAGAACCGGTAGCTGTGCCCAATAGCCTCATGGTAGGCCTCAAAAATGAGCTGCCTCCCGGCAAAGGCACACACCAGAACCAGCAGGCTGGAGCGAGGTAAATGAAAATTAGTTATTAAGGCATCCACCACCTTGAACTGATAGCCAGGATATATGTACAGGTCGGTCTGACCAGCTTGAGCAAATATGTGCCCTGAAGGATCAGCCGCGCTCTCCAGAGTCCGCACCGTGGTAGTGCCCGTGGCCACCACCCGTTTACCTGCCTGTTTGGCGCTATTTATGACTCGGGCCGCCTCCTTGGAAACCTCGAACCATTCTTTGCCCAGGGCATGCTCCTCCACCTCCTCTGCCCGAATGGGGAAAAAGCTGCCGTAGCTGACATGCAAAGTTACCTTGACGATCAATATCCCTCGAGCCTTAAGCCTATCAATCAACCGGTCAGTAAGATGCAACCCGGCCGTGGGTGCGGCCACCGCTCCCTCTCGGGCCGCGAATATGGTTTGGTACCGCTCTCTATCAAGCTCATCAAATCCGTCTCGTCCCTCTCTCATTATATAGGGTGGCAAGGGCATCAAACCCTCGGCCTGCAAGAGCTTGCCGATTTCCACCGCCTTATCCAGCCTAACCAGGCAGACACCGTTGCTTCTCTTGCTCACCACCTGGGCCGAGCCACCCGAAGCAAACCTGAATCTTGTGCCTGCCCTTATCTTGGAACCTTTGATGAGACACCGGATAATCGAGGCCTCCTGCCCATGGCCGTTGCCCAAATAAAGCAACTGGGCCCGTCCTCCGCTCTCCTTCGTGCAAAGGAGGCGGGCGGGCATAACTTTGGTATCGTTCACCACTAAAACATCCTCGGGCCCCAGGTAATCCTCGATCTTATTAAAAAAAGTATGGGTCAACCGGGCCGTGCTTCGCTCCAAAATCAACAGCCTGGACTTATCTCGCTCCTTTGAAGGCACCTGGGCCACTAAATGGCTCGGCAAGCTATAAGAGAACTCCTCAGTCTTCATTAGGGCCAAATCTTTCCCTGCAGCAAAGGTCCATCAAAAGATACAATACATACAATACCTGTATTCCAGTCAACCATTTTTCTTTCGGAAAAGATTATAGACTGGCCCACAGACCATGTCAATTAATCCCCGCTGCCAGACCAAGGTTTCAAGATATATTTTTATGGGCTGGCAGCGATATCCCTGAGCTGGCCACCAGCCCCAGGCCAGTCGGTCTGGACAGGCAGATCAATGCCGATGGGAATCCCGAATCATATACCTCTCAGCTTAAGATTGGGGCCAAGCCCGAAAAGCCCAGATCAAAATTGAGCCAAAGACCAGGGAATGGGCCAGCTCAAGCCTTCCCAGCCTCTTGATCTCCAGTGCCTTATCGAGCTTGGCCGTGCCCAGGCCGGCTTGGATCAAAGTGGGCACGAAAGCGACCAAGACCGATATCGGAACCAGCCCCCCGGTCACAAATAGCAGCAGGCAAAGAAGAAGTGCCAGATGGTAGGCCAGACAGGCTCGGGCGAAATAGACCTTATTCCCCAAGCTTATCAATCGCTGACGTTTCGACTGCGCGCCCACCTTCATTCTCACATATATAAGTTCAGCGATGAAAAAAAGGATATTCATCAACCAGAGCCACAGCCCTCTGCCTCCAACCGATCCTGTCGCCAGGTAGTACCCCAGGGGTGCAGTCAAGGTAAGGGAAAACAGTCCCAGCAACTGGCCCGCCAATGTCCGGTCAGTCCTGCTTAAGCTTTTCACCATGTAGATTCCAAAAAGCCCCAGAGCAAAGACGCCAAAGGCCAGCAATAACCAGAGCCGATAAAAGAAAACCAGGATTGCCAAAGGCAGGAGTCCAACCACTGAATAGACCAGCAGACTAAATATCAGGCCATTTCTTTCTCCGAATCCGGCGCGCAGATATAGCAGCAATGGATAGCGGGCCAAAAACAACCCCAACACTCCCACCACCAGCAACAGTAACTTCAACTCCAATGCGCTGGCCTGAGCCAGACCTGTGGCCAGCGGGACTAACAGCAAGGCCCAGGCTCCATACTCCTTGGGAAACACAAGTCTATAACCGCTAGTCCCTGATCGGCTACCCTTGGCCGCTAACAGCCTAGGTGCTGCTTCCATAATGGCTGGCTTCTTGGAGTTATTATCTCTCATTGGTACTGGCCAGTTCGCATGTAATTACTCCCTCACCTCTTAACCCTAACCCTTCTCCCTTGTCAACAGATCTTTGCTGAGCCATATGTATTCATGAGACCTTTCCAGAGGGACGGGGCCAGGGCCCCTCTCTGGGGGGAACCCTTTGTAAAGGGTTCCCCCCAGAGAAGCTTTCCTCCACAACTCTTGACACACCTCCCTGGCTGGGATATTTTTTAATAAGGTATCTGAGGCAAGGATGATCAGAAAAGCGGTGGTCGCGGGCCAATTCTATCCAGGCGGAAAGGCTGCTCTGGCGGCTGAGGTCAGAAGTTTGCTAGGGGCTGACCGGGCTAAGGAGGAGGCTACTGCCGCAGTTTGTCCCCATGCCGGGTATATGTACTCGGGCGAGGTGGCGGCCGCGGTCTATGCTCGCCTCAATGTCCCTAAACAGGTGGTGATATTATGCCCCAATCACACCGGCAGGGGACATCCCAGCGCGGTTATGAGTGAAGGTGCCTGGGAGACTCCCCTGGGTCAGGTGCCCATAAACACTCCCTTGGCAAGCAGGATAAAGGAGGGTGCCAGCCTGCTGGAGGATGATGCCCTGGCGCATTTAGGGGAACATTCTCTGGAGGTCCAACTTCCCTTTCTTCAACAGGTCAGGCCGGATGTGGAGATGGTGCCTTTATGCCTTTCCCCCATGAACTACTTCACCTGCCAGGAGTTGGGCTCGGCGCTAGCCCGGGCCATCTCGTCTTGGAAAGATAGGGTGTTACTTTTAGCCAGCACCGACATGACCCATTATGAATCCCAGGAGGCGGCCAGGCGAAAGGACAATCTGGCCATCGAGAAGATACTGACCCTAGACCCAGCCGGTCTTCACCGCACTGTTGTCAGCCAGTCCATATCGATGTGCGGGTACGTGCCTACCACGGTGGTTTTAGCCGCAGCCAAAGAGTTAGGCGCCAGGCAAGCCGAGCTCGTCCTTTACCGTACCTCCGGCGATGTAACCGGCGACTTCGACCAAGTGGTGGGCTATGCTGGAATCATCATAAAATGAATACTAACCCCCAATCGCCGGGTCGGAAACAGCCTCTTCCAAAACCCCTGCCCAAGGAAAATATATGACGGTAGTTCGAACCAGGTTTGCCCCCTCTCCCACCGGCCCTCTCCACTTGGGCGGGGCAAGGACGGCGTTATTCAACTGGCTCTTTGCCCGCCAACAGCAAGGCAAGTTCATACTGAGAGTCGAGGATTCTGACCGGGAACGCTCCGCTCAGCAGTGGACCGATGCCATCATTGAGGGACTAACCTGGCTGGGCCTTAACTGGGACGAACGACCCTACTTTCAGAGCCAGCGAAGCGATATTTATCAAGACCATCTTGATAGGCTGCTTGAGGCCGGCAAGGCCTATCGTTGCTACTGCTCTCCCGAGGAGCTGGAGGCAAAGAGAAAGGCCGCGCTTGCCGCGAGGAGAAAGCCCAAGTATGACGGCACCTGCCGCAGCCGAGGAGGGGAAGTGCCTGGGCGACGGGCAGCTATAAGATTTCGCACATCCGATGTGGGGCAGACCATTGTCCCCGATATGGTGAAGGGTGCAGTCAGCTTCGATAACAGTGAACTGGATGATTTGATTATCGCCCGCTCCGATGGCACCCCGACCTATAATTTTTGCGTAGTGGTGGATGATGTTACCATGAGCATTACCCACGTGATCCGAGGCGATGACCATCTAAACAATACCCCGCGCCAGATCCAGCTTTACCAGGCGTTTGGCTATCCCATCCCCCATTTCGCCCACATTCCCCTCATCCTGGGACCGGATAAGGCCCGGTTGAGCAAGCGGCATGGGGCCACATCCCTGCTGGCTTATCGAGACCAGGGCTACCTGCCCGAGGCCATGGTAAATTTCCTGGCCCGGCTGGCCTGGTCGTACGGCGATCAGGAGATATTCTCCGCGGATGAGCTGGTGGACAAATTCCGCTTGGAAGAGGTGGGCAAATCAGCCGGCGTGTTCAACTCGGAAAAGCTGCTCTGGCTAAACGGCCACTACATAAGGCAGAGCGACAACATCCAGCTGATAAAGCTTCTCACTCCGTTCCTCAACGAACGAGGCTACTCCACCGACCGGCCCGACTGGCTGGGAAAGGTGGTGCAGACCCTTAAGGAGAGAGCCAAAACCTTAAAGGAGATGGCCGATCAGGGTGAATTTTACTTCCTGGAAAAGATCGACTACCAGCCCAAAGCGGCCGATAAATTCCTAAAACCGCAAATGCTCCAACCCTTCAACGACCTGGTCAAAAAGCTGGGACGACTCCCCGTCTTCACCAAGGAAAACATCGAAACGGTCATGAAGGAGGTCGCCCAGGAACATAACCTCAAATTCGCCCACCTGGCCCAACCAGTGCGAGTGGCCTTAACCGGAGGAACGGTCAGCCCACCCATCTTCGATATTATCGAGGTCCTGGAAAAAAGAAAAACCATCCTTAGACTAAACGAGTCCATAAACTTCATAAACCAAAAAGAAGTTAAAGCAGAGGTTTAGGGGGAACCTTTTGAAAAAGGTTTCCCCCTAAAACCCCTTCCAAAACTTTTTGGGTTAGGGTTTTGATTTGCGCTTGCGCAAATCAAAACCTTACCTAAAAAGATAGATAGGCGCGGGCCCGGGCTAATCGTCTATATACTCAAGGGTTAGAAGAATCCTCATTACCTCCCCAGCGCAGCCCAAGGTTTCAAGAGTTCCCAGAATTACATTGGTCATAGTACACGGATAGCTAATTCTTACACTGGCCCCGATGCCTGGGAAAGAGGGTCCCTCAGGCAGGGCGGGACCTGTCCCCTTGAATTTGCGCCCTGCACAAATTCAAGGTTAGCTCAGAAAGTTTGGGAGGGGGTCTTAGGGGGCAACCCTTTTCAAAGGGTGCCCCCTAAATCCTCCGGGTTCCCCCTAATCCCTTCCCTCCAATAGGGTATTGATTTTTTTCTGATCAGCTATTAGACTACAGGTCGTTGAGTTAAGGAGGGACCGATGGTAAAGATTATGCAAAAACCGGAGCTTAGGCGGGACAATATGGCCGTGATTGTGGTGGATATGCAAAATGATTTCGTCTCCAAGGGGGGAAAATTCGTGGAGAACAGCCCGGGCTATTACCAGGCGGCCCAGGCCATCATCGGGCCTATCGCCCAGTTGGTTGAGGAAGCCAGCGCGGCGAAGGTGCCGGTGATATTCACCCAGACCCATTACCAGCGGGGCCATGCTGATGCCGGGCTTATCAGCCTAAGCCGGGAGCTTGACGCGCTTCAACGGGGAAGCTGGGGGGCCCAGATCCTGGAGGAGTTGACCAAGGCCGCGGGCGATAACTTTTATATAGTGGAGAAGCAACGGTACAATAGCTTTTATGGCACCAACCTGGAGATTCTGCTCAGGGGATTGAGGGTCCAGACGCTGATTCTCACCGGGATCGCCTCCAACATCTGTGTTGAATCCACCGCACGCGCGGCCCGGGATGCGGACTTCTTCCCGGTGGCGTTGACCGACTGTTCGGCCTCCTTTACCCCGGAATTACACCAGGCGGCTATGACCAACATAGACCGTTTCTTTGGCTCGGCGGCTGAGCTTAAGGATGTGCTGCCCATAATTGGAGGGACCAAGTAAGTGAAACCGGCGTATTATCTCAGAGGCCTAGAGACCAGCTCCAGGGAACGAATTAAGACCTTGCAATGGCTGAAACTGAAAAAGCAACTAGATTACGTATATAACCGAATTCCTTTTTATAAAGAGCTTTGCGACCGCCACCAGGTGTCGCCTGAGCAAATCCGTTCCTGGGATGACTTCTTCGCCCGCTGGCCCATAATCAGAAAGGCCGACCTGATCAAGGACCAGACTGAACATCCTCCCTGGGGGAC
>JAZFTZ010000045.1:0-3933 GCA_036446955.1 Thermodesulfobacteriota bacterium | reverse complement strand
TACCAACACCCAGGGCGGGCCGGTGCACGATGTCAAGCAACGGGTGCTGGATCCGTACGGTAATCCCATCCCCCGACTGTATGCCGTTGGCGAACTCGGCTCCTTCTATGGCCATGTCTATCTCTTAGGCGGCAACTTGGCCGAATGCTTCGTCGGCGGCCGTATCGCCGGCCAAGCCGCGGCCGAGGAGAAGGCGCTATAGGGATGGATGTGTTCGGGGGTAACCCTTTGAAAAGTGTTCTCCCCCAAACCCCCTTCCCAAACTTTGGGTTGTGTTTGGACTGGCGCTATTATACTACTCCCCAAAGTTTAGACAAAGGGTTAAGGTGTATGCTAGCCTGCCATGACTGGCGAGGAGGCATGGCAGATGCGCAGTATGCGGAGGAATTGCGATTCGGCTTTCAAGGCCAAGGTTGCCCTGGAGGCGTTAAAGGGCGAGAAGAGCATCGCTCAGCTTTCCAGCGAATATGGTGCTCATCCGAGCCAGATAGGTCAGTGAAAGAAGCGGTTTCTTAAAGCTCTACCCGAGATCTTCTCGGGCCGGAGGGGGAAGGCCGAACAGAATAGGGAAGAGCTCGAGGCCGAACTATACCGGCAGTGCGAACTCCTTGGGCTTTCCAGGGCGGCTTATTATTATGAGCCAAGGGCCATGAGCGCCCTTAACGTGGGGCTCGTGAGGCTGAGACGAGCAGTACACCCGCACCCCTTTTTACGGGGTGGAGAAGATGACCCAATGGCTGATGCGGCGGGGGTACAAGGTCAATCCCAAGAGGGTGCGCCGCCTCATGCGGCTCATGGGCCTTGAGGCCATATGTCCCAAGCTCTGCCTTTCCAACCCCGCCGAGGGGCAGAAGGAGTATCCCTATCTCCTGAAGGGGCTGGTCATAGACAGCCCGGACCAGGTATGGAGTGCCGACAGTACATAAGGATCCTTCCGGGCTTTGTCTATCTGATGGCCATAATGGACTGGTTCAGCCGCTATCTGCTTGCCTGGGAGGTCTCCACCACCCTGGAGAAGGAGTTTTGCCTGGAGGCCCCGGAGAGGGCGCTGTTGCTTTCAAGGCCGGACATCTTCAACAACGACCAGGGGAGCCAGTTCACTAGCGCCGAGTTCACCGGGCGACTGGAGAGTGCCGGGACCAGGATCAGCATGGACGGCCGCGGCCGAGTGTGGGGCAACATCTTTGCTGAGCGCCTTTGGCAAACTCAAGTACGAGGAGGTTTACTTAAAGAGCTAGCAGACGGTTAGGGAGGCCCTTGGCGGCTACTTCCACTTCTACAACAAGGATAGGCTCCACCAGGCCTTGGGCTACCGAACCCCCAAGGAGGTCTATCTCGGAAGGGAGTGCGAACAAATACCGGTGCAGGCTGACTCAATCCACCTTAAAGAAGACTGTTTTTTTGTCTTGACAATGGGGAAGGGTTCAATGATATGGTTGTCCAAAAACTAGGCAAGCTAATATGATTAAGCGTATTCGTCAAAATAGGTTTATAGTTCTCGCCCTAGCCATCTTTATATCCATCTTTTTCGTAATCTCTGCCCCCCATCGGCTACACTTTATAAGGAACGAGTGGGGAAAGCTCTGCCCGGTCTACAGCGTAGTCACCCACTTGAGCCAGGACCTTTGTGTTATGGTCCTGTTCTCAACCACCTTCTCTCAGCTACCCTTAAGGTATTTTCTCTACAGTTTTCCCTATTTCGAAACATTTCTTGGAACCGACAACATCCGTGCCCCTCCCCTTAGCTAAGCTTCTCCATCATCGGATAATTCGCTCGCTTGTTAGACATTACGGCATCGTTGGGCTGCCCCCGTTTAAATAGTTAACGGCGAACAGCGGGAGGAAAGATGAAAGCTTCGGCACAGTTGATAGCATCTTCATTTCTAACCTTGGACGGATAGTCCCTCGCCAGCCATGGCCAGAAGTTTAATGTGGTCAGTTCAGGAGCGGGGACCATATCGTTCATGGACATAAGCACGGTTTGGCCTTTCTGGAAATTTGAGATGCGGTCTTCCTCCCGTACGAGCAGGGGGTCGCGATATGGACTACCTTGGAGATAAAGAACAGCATCCTGCGCTGCACACACGCACGCCAATTACCTGAATATAGCGCAGCGCGCGATCGAGACCGCCTCACTGACCCTTATGCCCATGGCAAGCACGATGTCGCGGTCTTCAATCCGGCACTTCCCATCAAGGGAAGCAATGTCAGCATGGTTTTAATCCGGACTATTCGGACGGTCCCTGTCCGAGTCCTAGCTAGCTAATAAGGAGATAAGGAACTATGTCGAGAGCAGTTACAACAGTAATCACAACCCTTCTCCTCGTTTTTGTCTTAGTATTGACAGCCCAGAGGGGGATTTCTCAGGAACAAGGAGAAGGTAAAATGCAGATGAAGGGGATGGAGGATGGGTCCATGAAAGATGGGCCCTCGGGTAAGTGCATGCAGCCGATGGGAGAGCCTCCCTCTGCGAACTCTACAGGCAAGGTAGTCATACTAGAACCTGATAACGGGACAGTAATTAAATCCCGCACTGTCAAGGTGGTGTTTGACATCCCGGAAAAGGGGAGTGCGGGAAATCATTTACATATATACTTGGACGGCCGCTGCCGAAATATGATCAGGAGTGGTAAGACCCATTATCTTAGCGGCCTCAGGGAGGGGAAACATAAAATCGAGCTGCGTCTGGTCAGTAAGAACCACCACGAGTACGGAGTATCAGCAAGTGTCGAGATAACTGTAAAACGAAAATAGGTAAAGCTGGAGACCACGCTGAGCACGGATTAACCTGAGAGAGAGGGTTTTCTCGGCCCTTGGGGGACAATAACAATAACCAACCGGGAGCGCCTGCAGAAAAGCGCTCCCGGGATAGGTTTGGAGGTGACTTATGAAGAAGTTCATTGTCACGTTCATGGTTTTATTTGTGGCCAGTTTTGGGACCCAAATCGCGGCTCAGCCGCCCCCGGCAAAGGCCCCGGCAAATATGATACTGGAGCCGCCCCCCAAGGTGCTTGAAAAGTACTATCCCCCTCAGGCCAAGAGGCCGGTACTGTTCTTGGAGATGCTTAAGTTCGAGTCTTTTTACACTGGCATAAGCATCTATGCCAAGCAGGGCGATTGGGAAAAGGCAGCGCGCAGCTACGCAGGTTTCAGAAACCAACTGGACAAGGTCTTTGAAATGGTTCCCCAATGGAAGGGCAACGTTCGGATGAAACCAGTCAAAGAACTGGGACAGGCCGTTCAGAAAAGGGACTTCAGGGGGGTCATGGCCGCCAAGCGGAAGGTGGGTTCGGCGGTGTGTGGCAATTGCCATAATAAGGTTAGGGTGTCCATCTGGTACAGGTTCCACTGGAAGGACTTCGGCAAAATCCTGGTAATGGACCCAGGGGCAAAGAGAAAGTTACCCCTGTTTCGCTTCATGCTGGCCTTTGCCGACTCCTTCACTGGCATTTCGCTAGGTCTACGCCAGGGTGAGATTGAACTGGCCAGGAAGAGCTTTAAGCTATTTCGTGCCCGGCTCGATAGCCTCAAGCAGGCATGTGCCCAGTGCCATAACCCCAAGCGGGAAGCAAGAAGATACCTTCTTATCGCCGATACAATAAAGACGGCTGACGCGCTGGGGGCTGAGCTCTCCCGACCTGTACCTGAGTCCTCCAAGGCTCTGAACCTTCACCGGGCCATCGGCAGGAATACCTGTTATGCCTGCCACCAGATTCATTGGCCAGCGGCTACTGCCCAGCGATTGTGGGCTGGCCGCTAACGAGTCTGGCGGTGCCAACTGGGTGTCCGTGATCGGGTTACCTGGTTTGATTTGCGCTACGTTCAAAAAGTTTAGCAGGCGATATTAGGGGGATCCTTATTTAAACGTCCCCCCTGATGCTTAACAATAAGTAGCCCTTTCGCATTTATAACAATATAAATATTCCCTTGTCG
>JAZFTZ010000044.1:0-2542 GCA_036446955.1 Thermodesulfobacteriota bacterium | reverse complement strand
TTGCTGGCATTGAGGGTCCCCCGAAGACTGCTCCAGCCATAAGTGATTACCAAGAGAAATCTTCTACCAGGTTCCTAAAAAATAGCTCCTTGCCTGGTAACGAGTTCAAGATGAAAACGAGAGTCTGGGCTGAGCACCTGGGAGAAAGATTTCCAGTTATTATCAGTAGTAGGCCAGGGCTAGAGGCTTAGCAAGATTTGCAGGCGTAATCGCCCCCTTGCGCCCAAGGCCCTTTTTGCTTGACAGGTTTGTGACCCCCTGGTAAGGTAGCGTTACCAAACTAAAGCTGTGCTCTACCGGGAAACATCATGGTTTCGTCCAATTACGCTACAGAGCACCGCAACCGGGAATACGGATTCTTTCTTCTTTTGGCGGGAACGCTGCATCAAGCTGAATGGCCGCTCAGTTTACAGGGTCGGAGAGCCGAGCCCAAGGCTTCAGCATATATTCTGCGGCAAGATCATTTAGCACCGGCCCGTCTGTTGATTTGCCTGAGCGTTTATGACGCTAAAACGGTTTGGCTTTCTTAAGGGGCCTTAACAACCTAGCAACGAAAAAGGAGGTAAGAGATGAAGAGTAAGGTTTTTCAATCCCTTGCAATTGTCGCTCTTGCAAGCTTTGTTGTTACGCTGGCTTCCTTTTCTCTCGGCATGGCCGCGGAAAAGCTAGCTTGGGGAGTCCATTTCCGGCGTAATCCCCTGTACGGTATGCCCGCCCTGGCCGCCAAGGATAAGGGACTCTGGAAAAAGCAGGGACTGAATATAGATGTCGTGGAGTTCGCCTCTGCTGGCCTTCTAGAACAAGCCTATGCCGCCGGCAGCCTGAATGTGGGTACTACCGGTATGCCCGATGTCGCGGTATCTGCTTCCCGAGGCGGAACCCAGGTAATGGTGGCTGACCCGAAGATGACGGTTGACTTTGTCCTCTGGGTGAATGTCAATAGCCCTATCCGCAAAGCAGCGGACCTGAAAGGAACCAAGATAGGTTTGAGCAGAAAAGGGATCTCGCCCCATATTCTAGCCATCGCCGCGTTGAAGAGGTTGGGGATAGAAGGGGAGGTAAAATTCCTGGCCCTGGGCGGAGGACAACCGGCCATAGCCGCGCTTAAGACCGGAGCAGTCGATTCCATAGCCTTTAGCAACTTTACCTTGCTCTCCCTGCAGGCTAAAGGAGAGGCCCGAATTGGTGTCAACCTGAGCAAGTTCGTCCCTGGGGCAGAGGTGGCCGGTTCTCAGGCCATCACCGCACATCGCGATTACGTGAAAAAGAAGCCCGAATCGGTGAGAAGGGCCATCCGTGGTTATATGAGCGGGGCGGATTTTGTGCTCAAGAACCGGGAATGGTCTGTGCAAAAAGTGGTCTCCCACTATCGCTGGTCTAAGCAGGCCGCACAGCTGGCCGTTGCCCAATTCAGCTACGGACCCGGCGCAAGAATCGACGTGAGCAAACTTAAGGCAGCTGTCAAGTTTCTGGTCGATACCGGTCTGCTGGCCAAGGAGAAGGTTCCTCCGCTAAAGAGCCTGTACGTTCTCGGTTTGGCTGATTAAAACCAGCTCGGGCGATCGGCCGGCTGCCGTAGAAGAGGGCCGCGGGCTTAGAGCCCTTAACAATATGTTATAAGAGATTGTCAACTAATACCTGGAAATACTGACCAGGCAGCCGAACCTGCCTGTCCTGGGCTGAAGCACAGTCGCGACGGCAAGATAGATAGAGTGAGGATATAGCAAAGGCTCAGGGCCGTTATCAGCTTCCTGGTGGATAACGGTCTCGTTGCCAGGGGGGAAAATCCCTCCGATTAATACGCTAGCTAGCAGGGGCATAAGCAAATGAAGGTTTCTCGACCTAAACCTGCGGATGATCGCTGGGTCCCTACGATCTGTTATATGTGTTACAGCCATTGCAGCGTAAAGGCCCAGAGGGTGAATGGCACGGTGGTGGAGATCGCCGGTGACCCGGATAGCCCTCATTCGCAGGGCAAGGTTTGTGCCAAGGGCCGGGCAGGCATCATGGGGCTTTACGACCCTTATCGGCCCACCCGCCCGTTGAGGAGGACGAACCCTGAGAAGGGTATCGGGGTCGATCCAAAATGGCAGGAGATCACCTGGGAAGAGGCCCTGGACACGGTGGTGGAAAAGCTCAAGCAGGTCAAAGAAGAGGACCCGCGCGGCCTTCTAGATTTGGGCCACGATTTTCAGATGGCGGTATGCCGGTCGGTGTTTGCTTCCGCGTTCGGCACGCCCAATCATGTGGTAGGCACGCCAGGCTATTTCTGCGGTCCGGCGCTGCATCTAGTCCATTACCTGGTCGAGGGCGCGTTTCAGGTTGAGCCCGACTTCGATTACTGCAACTATCTCCTGATGGTGGGCGGGCAAGAGGGGTTCATGGTAAGCCTTAATAGCGTGCCCCTGGCCGGCAAAATGGCCGAGGCCCGGAGCCGGGGCATGCGGGTGGTGGTGGTTGATCCCATGTGTGGCGTGGCCGCGGCCAAGGCGAATGAATGGATAGCGATAAGGCCGGGCACGGATGCTGCCTTTGCCCTGGG
>JAZFTZ010000043.1:0-3330 GCA_036446955.1 Thermodesulfobacteriota bacterium | reverse complement strand
AAACTTTGAGTTATGTTTGGATTGGCGAGGTAGCACCAATCCAAAGGGACTAACAAGGGGAGGTGATCCAGGCCGATGAGGCCAAGCACCCCTCCCCCTGAACTACCTAAACACTTGACTGCTTTTGATTTGCGCTACGCGCAAATAAAAGCACAGCTCAAAAAGTTTAGGAGGGGGTTTTTAGGGGGAAGCCCTTTTTAAAGGGTTCCCCCTAAATCTTATCCCAGAAAATTAACCCTGCTCGCCTTTTTCCAGGGCATGCAGCAGCTGGTGCGGGGTGATGGGGATGGTATTGAGCTTTACGCCCAGCGCGTGGTGGATAGCGTTGGTCAGGGCCGGCGCGATGGGAATGGTGCTTAGCATGCCTATCGATTTAGCACCATAGGGCGTATTGGGGTCTGGGGACTCGATGATAATGGTCTCTATCTGGGGCATATCCAGGGAGGTAGGGATCCGGTAATTTAGGAAGTCAGGGTTGAGGATTTGGCCTCCCTCCCATAATATCTCCTCGGTCAGGGCGTACCCCAGGCCTTGGGCGAAGCCCCCCTCAACCTGGCCTTCCACCGCGGCCCGGTTTATGCACTGACCGATATCGTGGGCAGAGATAACCTTCAAGACGCGCGCCTGGCCAGTCTCTCTATCAACGACCGTCTCTACCACCTGAGCCGAGAAGTTGTAGGCTCGAGAAAGGTTTCCGTACAGGACATCGGGATTAGGGCGCACGGTGTTAGGCGGTTCATCCACCCCTTTACCGGTGATGGCTGAACCCTGGCGGCGAAAAATAGCGGTCTTGGCCACCTGGGAGATGGGCACCGCGCGCGCGGGTGAGCCCCTCACTTGAACTTTCCTATCCCTTATCTCCAGATCGCTGCTGCTTGCTTCCAGCAATTGAGCGGCAATATCCAGAATTTGTCTCCGGGCATCGACCGCGGCCAGTTTGACCGCGTTCCCGCCGCTGACTGTTACCCGCAACGCCCAGGGACCCAGGGAGTAAGGGGTTATATCCGTGTCGGGCATTACTACGTCCACATCTTCGTAAGGGATGCCCAACTCCTCGGCCGCGATTTGGGCGGCCACAGTATTCCAACCCTGGCCGTACTCCGACTCTCCGGAAATCACCAATGCCCGGCCATCTTCAGCTATCTTCACCAAGGCCACCGAGCCATTGAAACCATCGGAGCGCCGGGATTCGACATTGTACAGCGCGCAGGCCAGCCCCAGCCCTCGACCGCTTTTGAGCTGCGGTCTATTCTCTTTCCAACCCACCGCCCGGGTAGACTTAGCCATGCAGTCCTTCAACGCACAACTGTCAATCTGCCAGCCATGCGCGCTGATATCGCCGGTCTGAGTGGCGTTTCGCAGCCTGAGCTTTAGCGGATCAATCCCCAGCTTTTCCGCGATTCTATCCAGGTGCGTCTCAAGCGCGAAACTCATCTGGGTGGTGCCGAACCCCCGGAAAGCGCCCACCGGGCTCTTATTGGTATAGGCCAGCCAGGCCTGGGCCTTGATATTAGCAACCCGGTAAAGGGAATCCGGGCCGATAATCATCTGCGCCAAAATTCGAGGGCCCCGGTCTATATAAGCGCCGTTGTCCGCCACTATCCTGGTCTCCTTGGCCAGGATAGTGCCGTTCTTGTCCAACGCAGTTTTTATTTTCATCCGGGCCGGAAGTCGGGGAAGGCTAGCGGTGAATTCCTCCTCCCGGGTATTGACTATCTTGACCGGGCGGCCGGTCTTAATCGCCAGCAAGGCGCTTATCGGGTAAAGGGGTTGGAGGCTGATCTTTCCCCCAAAGGCACCGCCTACACAAGCTTGAATAACCCGTACCCTGCTTGCCGGTAGCTTCAAAACCTCGGCCAAATCCTCTCTTATCCCTGACGGGTCCATGGAGGCGACCCAAAGGGCAAGCCTGCCCGAGGCGTCCTGCTGGGCCAGGCTGCTGACCGGTTCCAAATAAGATTGATTCTGAATCTGGGTGGCAAACTCATCCTCGAAAATATGGGCCGCCCGGGCAAAGGCTTCATCCGGCTGACCCCGGACGATATTGAAATGGGCGGCGACATTGCCCTGCTCATGGATACGGGGGGCATCTGGTTTCAGTGCGGCTTCAGGGTCAAATACCGCGGGTAACTCCTGATAATCCACCCTGATAAGTTCCAGGGCTTCTTCGGCCATCCCCTCATCGACCGCAGCCACCGCGGCCACTTCCTCGCCCAAGAAACGCACCTTATCGCTAACCAGGATGCGGTTTTCCGGCCAGAAAGTCTTGAGCCGGCGCTTAACCTGCGGCGCGTCTTTGGCCGTGATTACTGCTTTGACCCCAGCTAGCCGTTCGGCCTTCGTGGTGTCGATGTTCAGAATTCGGGCATGGGGAAGGGTGCTCCTCAGGATCCTGGCCGCCAGCATACCCGGCAAACTCAAGTCAACCCCGTACCGGGCCTGGCCCTTTACCTTCTCCAGCGCATCCTTTCTGGGAACGCTCTTACCTATTACTGAGTAGCTAGGCAAAATCTGGCCTATCATGTTTGGGGGAGTCCTGAAGAGTTAACGAGCAGCCCGGCCGGCTACCTGAACCCTGGCCAAGGCGCGTTGAAGCGCGGCCTGAGCTCTATCAAGGTCCATATTCTCCTCTGGACCGGCCTTCAAACGGCCCAAGGCCCGGTCCCGGGCCGCCTGGGCCCGGACAAGGTCGATCTCGTGGGCCAACTCGGCCGCATCGGTCAGCAGGCTGACCTTATCGCCGCCGACCTCGGCAAAGCCGCGGCTAATCGCCAGGTAGGTATAACCTTTTTCTCCTTTATACTTTACTTCGCCCGGCTTGAGCACCACCAAGTAGGGAGTATGGCCGGGCAGCACCCCAAATTCACCCTCCCAGCCGGGCGCGGTCACCTCGGCCACCCGCTCGCTAAACAACAATCGGGCCGGGGTAACTATCTCCAGAAGAATGGTTTCAGGCATACCCTTTCATTCCTCATACCAAGGTTATACAGCTTCCAAAAGCTTTTTGCCCTTTTCCAATGCCTCATCGATGGTACCGACCATATAGAAGGCCTGCTCAGGCAGTTCGTCGTGCTTTCCTTCTACCACCTCCTTGAACCCCTTTACTGTATCCTTCATGCCCACGTACCTACCCTTGATGCCGGTAAACTCCTCGGCCACAAAGAAGGGCTGGGAAAGGAACCTCTGGATCTTTCGAGCCCGGGCCACGGTCAGCTTATCTTCCTCGGAGAGCTCATCCATTCCCAGGATAGCGATGATGTCCTGAAGGTCCTTATAGCGCTGTAATATCTGCTGCACCGAGCGGGCCACCTGGTAATGCTCCTCTCCCAA